>RGHK01000033.1 GCA_010024215.1 Pseudomonadota bacterium
CATGATGCTCATCTTCATGGTCTTCGTCTTCATCAATTAGAGCAATATAGTTATCTACATCATTAACAAAGAAGCTCGCGTATGCAAAATATTCTCCATTATCAAAATTTAATGAAATATCAAAATTATTAGAAGTTTCAGAACTTAGTGCTGGATCTCCAACTTCAAATCTACCCGTAGCCATATGAGGACCATTCATAAATAATTCAACTACAGATGGCAGCCTCTCTACGCTAGAAAAACCAAGGTTTAATTCTAATGTATCAGAAAGATCTCTTCCGATACTGACAGCAAAGCTTGAAACATCGTCATCGATAGTAAAACTATCTACATCACCATGATCTTCATCAGTAACACTTCCAGATCTTGTAACTTGGTCTAATCTAATTCCCAAATCTACATGAAACAAATCAAAATCTTGGCCTACAAAATAACCAAGTGTTAGAACTTCATTATTTGCAGGATTCATGAATGCCTCTTCTCCATCTATTGAAGAATCTTCATCTACATAATTAAATGATAATTTTTGAGTTCTTATGTCATTTGAGATATCAAAAATAGCACCATACTCAGTGGCATTGTTAGCAAAAACTGTCGGAACATGCTCTTCATGTTCCTCTTCGCCCTCATGTTCATCATGTCCCTCTTCTTCAGCATGCGCTTCAGTTAAGGTATACTCAGTATCTCTATATGTATAGTCAATTTTGTTAACTAAATTGCCATTTACATTATAGGATCCTTTTATAGTAAAGCTTTTAGAATCTGTTGTTGAAAAAATTCTTTCATCACCATGTTCATCGTGATGCTCATCTTCATCATGCTCATCTTCGTCGTGATGATCTTCATGCTCATCACCATGATTGTCCCCATGGAAAGGGATTCCATATAAGCTTTCAAGATTATCTACTGAAACACCAACATATCCCCAGTCACCTGCTCTTGAAATACCAAATTTAGTTGCCTCTACAGCAAAGTCAGAATTATTAACGAATCCTAGATTTTCTTCATACTCATCCTCGTCGTGATGATCTTCATCACCATGATCATCATGATCTTCTTCATGCATTATCGCGCCATTGGGAATATCATAATTTCCAAATTCAGTATTTTTATATCCAATATTAACGTTAAAGCCATTGAAATTATTTTTAAAGTTAATGAATTCAGAAGAGCCATCATTGACAGATTGTGTTTCATATCCAACTTTTAATTCTGGTAACTCATAGTTTAAAGCCGATATACAATCGTCGACTATATTAATAATTCCACCAATTGTTCCATTGGCATAAAGTAATGACGAGGGACCTTTAACAATTTCAATTTGTTGAACATCATTTAAATCAACATCATTTAGATGATCCGCTCCCAGGCCAGAAACATCACGATTGACCATGCCATTTTTTAAGATCTTTACTCTAGGTCCGGACATCCCTCTAATGATTGGTTGTCCAACAGCTGAACCATAATCAGCGATAGAAATTCCA
Source organism: Pseudomonadota bacterium (assembly GCA_010024215.1). Classification (GTDB taxonomy): domain Bacteria; phylum Pseudomonadota; class Gammaproteobacteria; order Magnimaribacterales; family D2472; genus SCGC-AAA076-P13. The sequence continues at coordinate 1,485 of RGHK01000033.1, forward strand.
AGATAACTATCTATAGCATCACCTAAACTCGTAGTTGCGTCATCAATAATTTGGTTTCCATTAATAACATATAATGGATTTGTGATTTCGGTTGTATCTATTAAAGCAGATGTAACCACGACAACTTCTTCAATGTCATCTGAAGAAATTACGTTTGTATGAATTGCACTCAGTATTAGCAAAGTGCTTAAAATTTTTTTCATAAGAACTCCTTGAAAAATTAAAATTTAAAAATGAATTTAAAATTAATTTTTTGGTGGAGCTCTCGATTGATAATTTTTAGAATGGCATTGAGAAATATCTTCAATTTTTAGTTCTTTAATAATCGAAGATTCTACAAAGTCAGTAACTGCTTCATCACCTTCAAGAAGACCAGAAGTTTTATTTTCACAAAGCTGGCATTCAATTAATGTCTGATTTTCACCGATGTGATCATGCAGAAACGGATCAGCTGATAATGAAGTTAAAAACAATAATCCTGAAAGAAGTATTAATGTTTTATTTGTAAATTTTTTCATCTCAATGTTTTAAACAAACCAAGCCTTTTATTTTGCCTAATTTTAGGTCAGAAAGTGTAACACTTGCTTGTGATGCTGGTCTAGTTTCAACTGCAACTGGTTCAATTTTTCCTGATCTGACTAGGTTCATTAATTCTTTCATTTCTTGCATGCTACCGACATAGGTACCACTAATAGTTCTAGCAGTAAAAGTATGAAGAGGAAGTTGAAGATCAAACTTCCCACCAAGCAATCCAATCAAAATATATAACCCACCTTTATTAATACCGAATAGATTGTAGCCAAAATTGATAGATGACTCTGATCCAACAAAATCTAAAACTTTAGATGCAGCTCCTCCACAAAGTTCCATTATTTTGCTAGCAGCATTTTCATGTGTGGAATTAACTATTTCAGTTGCGCCTTCTTGTTTTGCAACTTTTAGTTTTTCATCATCAATATCAACAACAATTGTTTTAACATCATACGCAGCCTGCGCTATTTTGAGAGCTAGCAGTCCTAGGCCTCCAGCACTAATTATTACCAATGTGTCACCCTTAGTAGGATTAGCTTTTTTTAAAGCGCTATATGCTGTTAACCCTCTGCAAGCATAACTTCCAGCTAATTCTTCGGGCGTATCTCCAGCATCAAAAAGATATTTGGAATCATCAACTAAGACATATTCACCGTATCCACCATCTACTGAAACTCCTAAATTTTTACTGGTAAAAGGGCCACAATAATGTTCCATGTCATTCTTGCATTGCTCACATTCGCCACATCCTATCCAAGGATATACCACATATTTTTTTCCAATTTCGATATCTTTTACTTTTTCACCAACTCCAGCAACCTCTCCATATATTTCATGACCCATAGTCAATGGTTCTGTAACTCTTGAAGGGATTTGATTACCGTTGCCCATATCAAAGTATCCATCGTGAATATGAATATCTGTGTGACAAACCCCGCATGCAATTGTCTTAATTAATACTTGTTTACCCTGGGGTTGTGGAATTTCAGAATTACATTCTTCTAAGGGAACTCCGTTTCCAACAACTTTGTATGACTTCATTTAAAAAAAAATTATTAAATTAAAATATATATAATTATAGTGTATTAGATTTTTTTATTTATACTGAGTAAATGAAAAAAATTTACTTAATAGTCTTTTTAATAGTTGCAAATCTTTCATTGTTTTCTAAAGAGCCATATGAATCATCTTATGAGCCGCTTCCATATACCAATACTATTTTTAGAAACGCTAATATATATGATGGTGAAGGTAATGAGTTTAATGATATTGATTTAATAATTAGAGATGGCAAAATTATTGCAATAGGACAAGACCTGCCATACTCAAGTGATTTGATAGAGATTAATGCTAATGGAAGATGGATTACTCCTGGGATTATAGATATTCATTCTCACATGGGTGTATATCCTGCTCCTGGTGTCAGAACAAGCTCTGATGGAAATGAGGCTACAAGTCCGGTCACTGCAGAAGTTTGGGCGGAACACTCTATTTGGGTTCAAGATCCTCAATTTGCTCTGGCGCTGAAGGGAGGCATCACATCTTTTCATGTTTTACCTGGCTCAGCTAATTTAATAGGGGGTAGGGGAGTTACAGCAAAGAATGTTCAAAGGAATACCATTAATTCAATGAAGTTTCCTGATGCTCCTCATTCATTAAAAATGGCTTGTGGCGAGAATCCTAAAAGAGTTTATGGAAGCAAGGGGCAAATGCCGTCTACTAGAATGGGTAATGTTGCAGGTTACAGAAAATCTTGGATTCGTGCAGAAGCATATTTAAGCAAACTTGAAGAGTATGAGGCTAAGTCTGATGAGGCAAAAGAAATGGGTTATAGGCCTTCAAGAGATTTAGAGTTAGATACTCTTGCTGGAGTCCTAAGAGGCGATATTCTTGTTCAAAATCATTGTTATAGAGCTGAAGAAATGGCAATGATGATAGATATAGCTAAAGAATTTAATTATAAAATAACTGCCTTTCATCATGCTGTCGAGGCATATAAAATTGCCGATCTTCTGGCAGAAAATAATATATGTGCTGCAATGTGGGCAGATTGGTGGGGCTTCAAGCATGAAGCCTATGATATGGTTCAAGCAAATGTAGCTATTGTTGATCAAGCACGAAATGGAACTGGTTGTGCTATTGTTCATTCAGATGATGCAATTGGGATTCAGCATTTAAATGTTGAGGCATCAAAAGCTTTGTCGGCAGGATTGAAAGCTGGTTTTGATATATCTAATGCAAGGGCAATAAGTTGGATTACATCAAATCCTGCAAAAGCAGCTGGAATTTATGACCAAACTGGTTCATTAAAAGTTGGCAAGAATGCTGATGTAGTCTTATGGAGCAAAAACCCACTAAGTGTTTATGCTTTAGCAGAAAAAGTCTATATTGACGGAGCCTTAGCATATGATAGAGACAGCAGTTACGAGCCTGCAAGTGATTTTGATGTAGGTATTATTAATCCAACAAAAAATAGGATTCAAGAATGAAAAATTATAAGTTTCTAGTAATTTTTATGGCTTCACTATTTTCATTTAATGATATCTATGGATCATCAATAGTAATTAAAAATGCAAATATTTTTGATGGTATTGGAGAAGAGTCCTATGAAGGCCATATCTTAATTAAAGATGGAATGATAAATAGAATTTCTAAATCTACATCACTTCAAGGCGACATTATAATAGATGCTAAAGGAAAGATAGTTACTCCAGGTTTCATATCGCCAGACACTGAAATTGGAATTGTTGAAATTGGTGCATTAAGCGTTACGCGAGATGATCAATCAAGCATATATGATATTGGATTTAGCATACATGATGCATTCAATCCTAACTCTACATTAATACCATGGAATAGATCTAATGGCATAACATCTGCATTAACTTTACCAAGAAATACTTCTAGTCCAATTGGAGGACTGGGTTCGTTTTTCTTGCTTGACAGTAAATTAGATATATCAAGCGAAGCAGATATTGTAATGATAGGAAGGATTGGTGAAAGTGGCTCATCTTCAAGATCAGAAACTCTATCTCTTATTGATGACATTTTATCTTTTGCATCTTCTCTTAATAAAAAAGATATTTCATCTAACAAAATTATCGATGAAATTATTGATGATTCAGCTATTGCTTCTTATATGGAATTGATGCCAAGAGACGTTGTTGCACTTTACAGGCTTATGAATGAATCTCTCCCATTAATAATGAAAGTTCATAGAGCCTCTGATATTTTGAAATTGTTAGAACTTAAAAAGAAATACGGGTTAAATCTTATTTTAATGGGAGCTCAAGAAGCCTCATTAGTTAGCGAAGAGATTTCAGCAAGTAAAACACCACTTATAATTAATCCGATTGATAATATTCCAAATTCCTTTGATGAGCTTGCTTCCAATATTAATTTAGCTGCAAGATTAGAAAGTGCCGGTATAACAATGATGTTTAATGTTGCTAGGGATCATAACTATCATTTAATACGTCAAGGTGCTGGAGTTGCAGTTGCAAATGGAATGTCATACTCAGAAGCAATTAAAGCCCTTTCAAGCAATGTTGCAGATTCTTTAAATATTTCTAAGAGAGGGTCTATTAAAGTAGGCAATTATGCTGATTTAATTATATGGGAAGCTGATCCATTAGAACCATCAAGCATGCCTGAAAAAGTTTTTATTAATGGTGAAGATATGAATTTAACAACAAGATGGCTAAGAGACAGATATATTAAGGATTTAGATAAACCTAATACATATAGGAATTAGAAACATGGTGCCGGCACCAAGAGTCGAACTCGGGACCTACTGATTACAAATCAGTTGCTCTACCAGCTGAGCTATACCGGCGCGGTCCGAATTTTACATTAATTAAATCTTACAGGGAATAGATTTTTCTAAATATCTAACGTGCATCCAGTTCCACCAATACCGCAATAACCATTGGGATTTTTTGCAAGATATTGTTGATGATATTCTTCAGCAAGATAGTATTTTGGAGTTAACTTTATTTCAGTTGTAATATCATCAAACCTACTTTGGGATAAGACAGTCTGATACTTTTGCATAGTTTCTATGCTCGCATTAACGTCCTCTTCTGAATAACAAAATATTACTGACCTGTACTGTGTTCCAATATCATTACCTTGTCTCATTCCTTGTGTGGGATCATGACACTCCCAGAAAGTTTTTAGCAAAGTATTTATTGAAATAATCTTTGGGTCGTATGTTACTTGAACAACTTCAGCATGATTTGTATTTTCATAACACACTTGTTCATACGTTGGATTAATTATGTCCCCACCTGAATATCCAACAGAAGTAAGCCACACTCCATTTAGTGACCAGAATTTTCTTTCAACACCCCAAAAACAACCGGCACCAAAAATTATTCTTTTAAAACCCTGAGGTGTATCTGCTTCTAAATCTATATTTGTTAAAAAATGCTTCATTTAGTTAATATATTCCTTCAATGGATATTTCACCATGTTCATAATTTTTAATTTTTCCATCTTTTAATTTTAAATTAAAACTTCCATCTGATGATATGCCAATAAAAACTCCAGCATCAATCACTTTATTGTTATGTTTAATTTTTATTTCAGAACCTATGTGAACGCATAAGTCTTGCCATTTTTCTGACCAATCATTAATACCATGATCAAAAAAATTTAAAAAATTGCTAAGAATAGTATTTATGAGCTCATTTCTCTTATTTTGTATGCCAAATTTATATAAATCACCCCACCAATTTTCTTTTTCATGTAGCTTTAAATTAATACCAATTCCAATAATATTTTTTATATCTTTTCCCAAAACCTCTTTCTCTACAAGGATTCCTCCAACTTTCTTTTTAGATAAGATAATGTCATTTGGCCATTTCAAACCTATGTATTTATTTTTAAGTAATTTATTTATAGAGTTTGCACAAATAAGTCCTGTTATCAGACTTAGAGGTGCTTCGGTGTCCTTTATTTTTTTTGATGAAATCGACATATATATGTTGCCAGAGCTTGGACTAGACCATTTTTTTCCGAGTCTGCCTTTGCCCATTGTTTGTTCTTCAGCAATGATTACATGAATATCTTTTACTAAATTTATTCTTTTACACTCTTCATTTGTTGAATCAATGCTTTTAAACAGACTTAATTCAAGCCTATCTGCAGGCAAATTAGATAATATTTTGTGTTTATTTAGCATATTCAACTTAAAAAACTGTTGACTTAAACTCATTCTAGAACAAAAATACCTTCCTTGATATGGAGAGGTGGGTGAGTGGTTAATACCAGCAGACTGTAAATCTGCCGCTTCGGCTACGTAGGTTCGAATCCTACCCTCTCCACCATGTCAAAGCTCCTATTAAAATTGATAAAAAATAATCCCAAAATTATATTGAAAAAAGGTTGAGTTTATAACTTTTTAGGGGGATAATACGCCACCTTAAATTAGGTTGCTACGTGATCGGGCTCATATAGCTCAGCGGTAGAGCACTTGCTTGGTAAGTAAGAGGTCACCGGTTCAAGTCCGGTTATGAGCTCCATTTAAGAAAAAAATAATTATTTCAGAGAGGCATAAAAAATGGCAAGAGAAAAATTTGAAAGAACGCTTCCCCACGTTAATGTTGGGACAGTTGGTCACGTTGACCATGGTAAAACAACACTTACTGCTGCGCTAACTAAAGTAGCAGCTGAAGTATATGGCGGTACTGCTGTTGATTTTGCAAATATTGATAATGCTCCAGAAGAAAGAGAAAGAGGTATAACAATTGCTACTTCTCACGTAGAGTATGTATCAACTGCAAGACACTATGCACACGTTGACTGTCCAGGT
>RGHK01000034.1 GCA_010024215.1 Pseudomonadota bacterium
CAGATGAAATAAATTCAAAGATTTATGATGAGGTTGATAAAAAGATACACAACTTCTCTAACTTGATTTTTACAAGTCAGGCCGCTGCAAAATATGGTGCAAATTTATTAAACTCAAAACTATGCTTCGATGATGCAAAACATAATATATTTGCAGTTGGGGAAGCAACAAAAGGCATACTAAGTGAACAAGGGTTTAAAGTCATAGTTCCAAAAATTAAATCTTCAAATGGATTAATTGACTTAATTAGGAAAGATTTTCCAGGAAAGAATCTCATCTTTTGTGGAGAAAACTCAAACATGAATCTTCAAAATGCACTTAAAGAACAAATGGAAGAAATTAAATGCTATAAATTGGTATTTGATAAAAGTCAGCTACAAAAAATACCTAGTCACTCAGCAATTATTCTTGTATATAACTTTTTAACATTTAAATTCATCTATGAAAATATAGATAACGAATCATTAAAAAACAAAACTTTTGTCATAGCGTCCGAAAGAATAAAATCAAAAATCTTTGAAACCTTTAATATTTCAAATATTAAAAAAAATATTATTGTCTCAAAAACTTATTTGGATAAAGATATGCTGGATACTGTAAAAAAACTTATTTAGATTTTTTTCCGTTACCAGCTTTCATTGATGTAAAGAATTCGTCATTTGTTTTATGAGATTTCAATCGATCAATTAAGAACTGAATAGCTTGTGCATCTTCCATCTCATCTAAAATCTTACGAAGGACCCACATTCTTTGTAGTTCATCTTCAGATGTAAGTAAATCCTCTCTTCTTGTTCCAGATCTTCTTATATTTATAGCTGGGAATATTCTCTTTTCTGCTATTTTTCTTTCTAAATGGATTTCCATGTTACCTGTTCCCTTAAACTCTTCGTAAATAACTTCATCCATTTTTGATCCAGTTTCTACTAGTGCTGTAGCCAATATGGTAAGGCTTCCGCCTTCTTCTAAATTTCTAGCAGCACCAAAAAACCTCTTTGGTCTTTCGAGTGCATTAGAATCAACACCGCCACTTAATATTTTGCCTGATGCTGGTTGAACTGCATTATAAGCACGACCTAAACGAGTAATAGAGTCCAATAAAATAACAACATCTTTTTTATGCTCAACAAGTCTTTTAGCCTTTTCAATAACCATATTTGCAACCTGTACATGCCTACTAGGATGTTCGTCAAAAGTACTAGCAACAACCTCTCCTCTTACTGTTCTAGACATTTCTGTTACTTCCTCAGGCCTTTCATCGATGAGCAGAACTATTAATTCCACTTCAGGATTATTGCTCTTAATAGAATGAGCAATACTTTGAAGCATTAATGTTTTACCAGCCTTTGGAGGAGACACGATTAATCCACGCTGACCCTTACCAATAGGTGCAATTAAATCAATAATTCTTGATGATAAATCTTCATTTGATCCACTACCCTGTTCAAGAATTAATCTTTCATTTGGAAATAATGGTGTTAGGTTTTCAAAAAGAATTTTGTTTTTAGTCTTTTTTGGTTCCTCACCATTTATAGTATCAACTTGTATTAACGCAAAATATCTTTCTTTATCTTTTGGAGTTCTTATTTTTCCTGCAATTGAGTCGCCTTTTCTAAGACCAAATTTTCTTATTTGGCTTGGTGAAACATATATATCGTCCTCGCCTGCACAGTAGGATCCCTCTGGCGATCTCAAAAATCCAAAACCATCATTTAAAATCTCAAGAACACCGCCACCATAAATATCTATGCCCTCTGATGCCTTATGCTTAAATATCCTAAAAATAATTTCCTGTTTTTTTAATCTTCCAAGATCTTCTAAACCTAACTCGGTAGCTATATCTACTAACTCATTAATTGGTTTTATCTTTATTTCCGTAAGGTTCATATATTTTTCCGTTATTGTTTATATAAAAAAGAGGGGTTGATAATGAGGCGGTTCTTAACCGTGATGTAAAATGATAATAGGTTTTAGTTAAAGATGCAAAAATCCATCTTCTATTTATACTACTGTACTTATAAACTCCTCTAGTTGTTGTTTGCTTAGAGCTCCTATTTCAACTCCTGCAGGCTCTCCGTTTTTAAAAATTATTAATGATGGAATCGATCTGATTCCATACTTAGCTGCGACCTCCCTATTTGAGTCCACATCCATCTTACATACTTTTATTTTGTCTTGATTTTCCTGAGCAATTTCTTCAACCGTTGGAGCTAATTGCTTGCACGGGCCACACCATTCAGCCCAAAAATCAACAAGCACTGGCATATCAGAATTTAATACGTCATTATTAAAATTATCTTCATCATGTAACTCAATAACTTTGCTCATTTGTTGTTTATCTCCTTGGAAATTTCTTTGGCAGCATACGTAAGAATGGCGTCTGCTCCAGCTCTTTTAAAGCTTACCAGTGATTCTAACATAACATTGTTATCAAGCCACCCTTTATTTATTGCGAGTTTTAACATGCTGTATTCACCACTAACTTGATATGCAAAAGTAGGCACCTTAAAGTTACTTTTAATTGCTGAAACGATATCTAAATATGGCATTCCAGGTTTAACCATTACAATGTCTGCTCCTTCATTGATATCCATAGCAACCTCATGAAGTGCCTCATCTTTATTATAGTAAGACATTTGATATGAAGATTTTGAAGCTGATCCAAGATTGCTGGCAGACTTAACAGCATCTCTGAAAGGTCCATAAAACTTTGAGTTGTATTTTGCTGCATAGGATAACAAAATAGTGTTTTTGTAATCAGCTTCTTCTAATGCGTTTCTGATGGCTCTTATTCTTCCATCCATCATATCTGAAGGAGCAATAATATCTGCACCAGACTCAGCTAAAAGCAATGACTGTGATGTAAGCACATCAAGAGTTAGATCATTATCAACATATTCATCTTTAATAATTCCATCATGACCGTGACTGGTGTAAGGGTCTAAAGCAACATCAGCTATGACTATGACTTCAGGAAAACTTTTTTTAATTTTTTGGATTGTTTCACATATTAAATTTGATTTGTTCAAAGCTTCCTTACCAGATTCATCTTTTTTAGATTCATCAATAACAGGGAATAAAGCAATTGTATAAATGTCATTTTTAAGAAGCTCTTCTATCTCCTTGATAATTGAATCAGAACTAAATCTAAATATATTTGGCATTGATTCAATTGGTTCTTTGTCCTCAAGGTTTTCTTTTACAAAAAGAGGTTGTATTAGATCATCAGTAGACAAACTGGTCTCAGACACCAAGTTAATAAGTTTTTCATTAGTCCTTAATCTTCTGAGTCTAGAATTAGGAAAATTTCTTTTAATAATCATTTTTATTAATCTGTAATGGCCCCTAGGCTTGCAGATTTTACACTTTTAGCAAACTTTGACAAAACACCTTTCTTGGGAGGGCTTTTAGGATTTTTCCAATTTTTTAATCTCTGTTCAATTTCTTCAGGTGCTACTTTAAGAATCAATTCATCTTTTTCTGCATCAATTAATATAGTATCCCCGTCTTCGACTATTGCAATCACTCCTCCGTCAGCTGCTTCTGGGGTTATGTGTCCGACAACAAAACCATGAGTGCCACCAGAAAAACGCCCATCAGTTATAAAGCCCACTTTATCTCCAAGACCCTGACCCATTATTGCAGATGTTGGTTTTAGCATCTCACGCATACCAGGCCCCCCTTTTGGTCCTTCATAGCGAATTACTACAACATCACCAGCTTTGATTGATTTGTTAAGGATTGCTTCAACTCCCTCTTCCTCAGAATTAAAAACTCTAGCCTGACCCTCGAAAGAAGTGCCTTCTTTACCTGTAATTTTTGCAACAGCACCATCAGCTGCAAGATTTCCATAAAGAATTCTTAAATGGCTATCAGATTTTATTGGATGCTCAAAACTGCTTATTATATTTTGATCATTTTTATATGGCTCAACAGAAGATAGATTTTCCTCTAGTGTTTTACCGGTAACAGTAAGACAATCTCCATGTAATAGGCCTTTTTCTAATAATATCTTCATAAGTGGTTGAATGCCGCCATTAGCATTTAATTCTGACATGTAGTGAGATCCAAAAGGTTTTAAGTCTGCCATTACCGGAGTTCTTTTACCTATTCTTGTAAAATCATCTAAACTAAGATCGACGCCAATTGCATGAGCCATTGCTAACATGTGAAGAACAGCATTTGTTGAGCCTCCCAATGAGATAACAACTGTAATTGCATTTTCAAATGCTTTTTTGGTCATAATATCTGAGGGCTTAATATCTTTTTCAAGTAGATTCATTATTGCAGTTCCAGCATCAACACAATCATTTTGTTTTTCATCTGACACAGCATCTTGACTGCTGCTGCCTGGAAGACTCATACCAAGAGCCTCAATTGCAGAAGCCATTGTGTTAGCTGTGTACATTCCTCCGCATGATCCTGGACCTTTTACTGAAACCTTTTCGACATGAATGAGCTCAGATTCATCTAAATTACCTTTTGAGAACTCACCTGTTTTTTCACAGACAGTAACATAATCTGTATTTTCAGAGCTAGGTCTTATAGACCCGCCATAAATAAATATAGAAGGCCTATTTAATCTTGCCATTCCTATGATGCAGCCAGGCATATTTTTATCACATCCGCCTATAGCTATTAAACCGTCATAACCTAAACATCCAACAACTGTTTCAATTGAATCGGCAATAACCTCTCTTGAAATAAGAGAGTATTTCATACCTTGAGTGCCCATAGATATTCCATCAGAAACTGTAATTGTATTAAATAGAACGCCTTTACCTCCTGAATTATCAACTGAATTTTCAACAACTGATGCTAGTTCATTAATATGCATATTACATGGAGTGACTTTAGCTCCAGTAGAGGCTATACCAACAAATGGTTTTGTAAAATCTTCCGAAGTGAAACCTACACCTCTAAGCATAGATCTTGATGCGGCTTGATTAGGGCCATCTACAAGATCTTTTGAATATTTTCTATTTGTCATATTTTTGATTTTAATTAGAAGCGTATCTTAATGCAGCTGTTAGTAGTTTTTTAGTATATTCTTCTTTTGGATTATCAAAAACCTCCTCTGAGATTCCTGATTCAACAATAACCCCATCCTTCATAACAAAAATAAAGTCTGACATCGATCTTATGACTTTTAAATCATGACTTATAAAAAGATAGGTAAGTCCATACTCATCCTGAATATCTTTTAAAAGATTTATCACTTGAATTTGGATTGACCTGTCTAAAGCTGACGTAGGTTCATCCAATATCATAAAAGAGGGATTCATTATTAAGGACCTTGCAATTGCTATTCTTTGTCTTTGCCCTCCAGAAAATTCATGAGGATATTTATTCTTAGCTTGCACTTCTATTCCAACATCTGACAAAACCTTATCTATTTTGTTTTCTTTTTCCTTTTGTGAGAGTTTAAAGTGGACCCCCAAACCTTCTCCAACAATTTCTCCAATCGTCATCCTTGGAGATAAAGAGCCGTATGGATCTTGAAATACTATCTGTATGTCTTTTTTTAATTCTTTTCGTTCTTGTGATGACAGTTGACTTAAATTTTTTCCATCGATGGAGATATCTCCCTCATAAGAAATTAAATTTGCAATAGCTTTTCCTAAGGTAGATTTTCCAGAACCAGACTCGCCAACTAAACCTATAGTAGTATTTTTAAAAATCTCAAAAGAAACATTTTTTACAGCATGGAAACTACTCTTCTTAAAAATATTTCCTGATGGTATGTTATAAAAAACATTTAGATCCTTCACTTGAATAATTGGATTTCTATCAGATACGGTTGATTCTTTAGCCTTTGGTTCTGCATCCAATAATCTTCTTGTGTATGTATGTTGGGGTTCATCAAAAACTTTTTCAGTATTGCCCTGTTCCACAATAACTCCATCTTTCATTACGCATACCTGATCAGAGAATTGCCTCACAAGCCCCAAATCATGAGTAATAAATAAAATTGACATGCCAAGCTCATTCTTAAGCTTAGACATTAAATCTAAAATTTGAGCCTGTATTGTTACATCTAAAGCTGTAGTAGGTTCATCTGCAATTAAGAGTTGTGGTTTATTTACCAAAGCCATTGCAATCATGACTCTTTGTCTTTGCCCTCCCGAAAGCTCATGAGGATAAGCAAAAAACCTTCTATCAACATCATCAATTTCAACCAAATTTAATAAGTGCTTTGCTTCATCAACTGCTTCTTTTTTAGAAGAATCAGTATGTAAAATTATTGATTCAGTTATTTGATCTCCAATTCTATGATATGGATTAAGTGAAGTCATGGGTTCTTGAAAAACCATTGAAACAATATTACCTCTAATGCTTAACAATTTTTCTTTTGATGCATTAATAATCTCATCACCTTTAAATTTTATTGACGATGATTCTGAATATGATGCTTGTGGTCTTGGAAGTAATTGTAAAACTGACATTGCGGTTACTGACTTGCCAGAGCCAGACTCACCAACAAGCGCCATTGTTTTATTGTTTTCAATATTAAAACTTATGTTATCGACTGCCTTAAACTCACCATCTCTAGTGGTAAAGCTAATACTTAAATTATTTATTTCTAATATATTGTTCATAAAATCTTTTTATATTCCGCTAGGAAATCATCCACAGCTTTCTTTGCAGCTTTCAGTCTGGTTACCGATGCAAAACCATGAAACATTTTAGGATAGTGTAATTGTTTCACAACATCCCCCCTTTTATGAAGCAAAAATGCATAACTTTCACCATCATCACATAATGGATCAAAACCTGCAGTGACTACAATAGTATTTGGTAATTTTGAATTAGAGTCTAATTTTAACAGATTAAAAGAATCATCATTGTCCTTAATCAAATTGTTTCCAAGCTTTTTCCAAAACCAAACCATGGTTCTTTGAGTTAACAGATACCCATCTGAAAGAGCATTAAAAGATTCTGAATCACATGCTGGATCACACATTGGATAAATCAAAAATTGACTATCTGGTATTTTCGTAGAATCTGAATGCAGAATTTTATGAACCAAAGATGCAGCCAAGTGAGCGCCAGCACTGTCTCCACAAAGAGAGATATCTGAAGCCTGATAGCCTTGAGTTTGAAGCCAATCAAATGCCTGCCTCGCTTCATCTAGGGCAACCGGATATTTGCTTTCTGGAGCTAAACTATAATCAAGTGAATAAATTTTAGTTTGTAATCTATCAGCCATGTAAGAGACGGTTAGGTCATGGGTACTTACTGAATTTAAAACATACCCACCACCATGAAAAAACAAGATTGCCTTTTGAGAACTAATTTCAGAAGGAGTGTATTCTCTTAATAAAAGTTTGCCAGTATCGTTAATATAATTATCAACAGTTTTTACAGGCATATTTGGATATAAAGATAATCTATTCTTTATTCTATTTTCAATAATTAAATTTCTAGTAATGTGGATTTCATCATCAGGTATTTCTGTTAAATCAATTTTTGGCTGAAGACTAATCAAAGCTTGAGATTGAATGTCAAATTGATGGCCTCTAAAAACTGATTTCTTATTAAAGTAAAGAATTTTTAAAAACCATATTGGAATTCTAAAGAAAACTTTTAGAGCAAATGATTTCATAAATTAATTGGATTATGTGAATCTTTATTTTATTCTGCAAGAGGTTTATTCTAAGACGTCATGCATAAGTTAATCATTATACTATTATCTTTTAATTTAGTTTTAGGATCGAATCCTATTAACTTTATTGAATCGAGCAAAAAAATTCCTGAAGCCAATGATGTTTTTATAGTTAAAAAGTATTCCTATGAAGACAACTTCAAAATAATCTGGGAAATTAATGATG
>RGHK01000035.1 GCA_010024215.1 Pseudomonadota bacterium
TAATAATTCTGCTAAATAAAAAAGATGAACCTGATTTATATGCGGCAAACTAAACATTGTGTATGGCTGAAGAATTTTGGCTTTTGAACCTGTTTCTTCAAATGTTTCTCTCGCTGCTCCAGTTTGAAGGGTTTCTGCATTCTCCATAAAGCCAGCTGGAAGAGTCCACAATCCTTTTCTTGGATGAATGTTTCTTTTAGCCATAAGAATCTTTTCATTTCTTATACAAAGAGCTCCTACAACCATATTTGGATTAGTATAAAAAATATTGCCACAATCTGAGCAACAGTATCTTTTCAAATGATCACCATCGGGGATCACAAATTTTAGGTTAGAGCTTCCGCAGTTTGAACAATATTTCAATTTTTTAATTCCCAATTAGTATAAGGTCGCTTAAGAAGTTAAACTACCTTGATGTTAGACAGCATAAAGCAAAAGCTAGAAAAACTAAATCCAACAAAGACAACTTCACTTAAAAAAGCAGGTGTCTTTATTGGCATATTATATCATGATGAGTTTGTGGATAAGCCTGAGATAATCTTTACTCAAAGATCTTCAAAAGTATCAACCCATTCTGGAGAAGTTAGTTTTCCTGGAGGCAAGTGGGATGAAACAGATAAAAATCTTGCAGAGACAGCATTAAGAGAATCCAATGAAGAAATAAATTTAAATGTTGATGATGTTGAATTAGCTGGCTCTTTAAATTATTTAGTCTCAAAACATAAAATTGAAGTAAATCCATATATTGGATTGATAACTAAAAAACAAAATTTAAAAGATAATGATGAAATAGAAAAAATTTTTACGGTTCCTCTAGATTATCTTCTTGATAGCAAAAATGCTAAACAACATAAAATAGAAAGACATAATACAAATGTAATAGTTCCTAGTTGGGTTTATAATGAGCAAGTAATATGGGGCTTAACGGCAATGATTACTGCAGACTTTGTAAATACATGCTTTGATGCAGGAGTTAGAGTTGATTTAGATATTATTAGAGATCATTATGATTATTGAGTTAGGTGATAAAAAACTTAAAACCAGCGGAGATGACTTCTTCGTCGCTCCAAATGCGACTGTAATCGGTGATGTAGAATTGGCCAAAGATGCAAGCGTTTGGTTTAACGCAACCATAAGAGGAGATAATGAGCCAATTATTATCGGTGAAGGCTCTAATGTGCAAGATGGTTCAGTGATTCATACTGATCCTGGATATAAATGTTTAATTGGTAAAAATGTTACTGTTGGTCACATGGTAATGCTTCATGGTTGCGAGATTGGTGATGGAAGCCTAATTGGTATTGGTTCGGTAATCCTTAATGGTGCAAAAATTGGCAAAAATTGTATTATTGGCGCTAAAGCATTAGTAACAGAGGGAATGATAGTGCCTGATGGCTCAATGGTTCTTGGTTCGCCAGGGAAAATAAAAAAGACTCTCAGTGAAGATGAGCAAAAGATGGTTTCATTTGGTGCTGATCACTATGTAAAAAATTATAAAAGGTATAAGGAATTAGCATCCTATTAAAATGAATACTAGCGAGATAAGAAAAGCGTTTCTTGACTACTTTAAGTCAAAGGAGCATCAGATTGTTGATTCAAGCTCATTAATACCTGTTAATGATGAAACATTGCTTTTCACTAACGCTGGTATGGTGCAATTTAAAGATGTTTTTCTTGGCACCGAAAAAAGAAAATATGTTAGAGCAACAACATCACAAAGATGCATTAGAGCTGGGGGTAAGCATAACGATTTAGAAAATGTTGGATATACATTAAGACACCATACATTTTTTGAAATGTTAGGTAATTTTAGTTTTGGGGATTACTTTAAAGAAGATGCCATAAAATTTGCTTGGGAGTTTTTAACTGAAGTTCTAAAACTTGATAAAGATAAGCTGTGGATTTCTGTATATAAAGATGATGATGAAGCAGCAAAAATTTGGAAAGATGTAATCGGTGTTGAGGCTTCAAGAATAGTCAGATTAGGAGATGAAGATAATTTTTGGTCAATGGGCGACACCGGACCATGCGGGCCTTGTTCTGAAATTTATTATGATCATGGTGATCATATCGAAGGGACACCTCCTGGTTCAGATGGCGATGAGGGCGATAGATTTGTAGAAATATGGAATCTAGTCTTTATGCAATTTAATCGAGATGATTCTGGCAATATGACACCTTTACCCAAACCTTCTGTTGATACAGGAATGGGCTTAGAGAGAATAGCTGCTGTTATGCAAGGAGTTAACTCTAATTATGAAACAGATTTATTCAAAGATCTTATAAGCGCATCCCAAAAAGTGCTTGGCAATGAAGCTAGTGAGTCGCACAAGGTTATATCTGATCACATAAGATCAACAAGTTTTCTTATTGCAGATGGCATAACCCCTGAGAATGAGGGCAGAGGATATGTTTTAAGACGTATACTTCGAAGAGCTATAAGACATGGCTACAAAATGGGTGCAACTCAACCGTTTTTATATCTGCTTGTCGATGACTTACAAAGTTTAATGAATGAAGCCTATCCAATATTAAAAGAAAAAAAAGATCATATAGCTCAAATTATTAAAGATGAAGAAATTAAATTTTTTGAGACCCTAGATAAAGGAATTAATATTCTTGAAGAAGTAATTGCAACCCTTGAGGATAAAATTATTCCTGGAAACGTTGTATTTAAACTTCATGACACATATGGTTTTCCATATGACCTAACCGCAGATATTGCACGAGAAAAAGGATTAGAAATCGACGAAGAAGGCTTCAATCAAAGCATGAATCAGCAGAAAGAAACTTCAAAGGCCGGAAGTAGCTTTGTATCATCTTTGCCAGCTGCTTCAGGCGTTAACGAGACAGAGTTTCTTGGATACGAAACTCTTGAAGCAGAAAGTAGAATATTAGTGTTATGGAAAGATCAAGAAAGGATAGATGTTGCAAAAGAGTCCGAAGAAATATTCATAGCGTGTGCTAGCACACCTTTTTATGCAGAAGCTGGTGGACAAGTTGGGGATACTGGTAGGTTTATATCAGGCAAGACAACTGGTACTATTTTAGATTGCAAGAAACAAGGAAAAGTATTCTTACATAAAGCAATAATTGATAAAGGTTCTTTAAAAAGTGGTGATGTAATTAATATGAGCGTAGAAAAAGAAAAAAGAAATGCTACTGCGATTCATCATTCGTCCACCCATCTACTTCATGCTGCATTGCGACAGGTTCTAGGAGAACATGTTCAGCAAAAAGGTTCACTAGTAGATGAATCTAAATTGAGGTTTGATTTTTCTCATCCAAAACCACTTACAAAAGAAGAAATTTCATCAATTGAGGCAATCGTAAACCGGGAATCTCTTAACAATGTCGAGGTTAAGACTGAAGTCATGAATCTTGATGATGCAATTAAATCAGGCGCTCAGGCTCTCTTTGGAGAAAAATATGAAGATGAAGTAAGGGTTTTAACAATGGGAGAAAAATCCTTTTCAGTTGAATTATGCGGTGGCACTCATGTTAGGAGAACTGGTGATGTTGGAGTTTTTGTTATAACTAATCAATCTAGTGTTGCTTCTGGTATAAGAAGAATTGAGGCACTTGGAGGGAAAAAAGCATTGGAATATCTCAATGAGGTACGAGATGTAAATGAATCACTTCAAAGTAAATTAAATGTATCTGCTGAATCAATGCTTGAAAAGGTAGAAGCCTTAATTGAAGAAAATAAAAAATTAAAAAAATCAGGCAGCAAATCACCTCAGTCAGTTAAGTCTATATTTAATGAAAAATATGATGTTGATGATTGGAAATTAGAGGTGGAACAAGTTGCTATCGATGACAATAAATTACTTAGATCAATGGTAGATAATAAAAAGGCTTCAATACAAAAAGGTTGCGTAGTTTTATTAAATGCCATTAACAATAAAGTAGCTATAGTTTGCGGTGTTACTGATAATTTAATTGATACAGTGTCTGCCAAAGATGTTGTATACACTTTATCTGATCAGTTAAATGGCAGGGGTGGTGGCAGACCAGATTTCGCCCAAGGCGCCGGTGAGAGTGAAAATATTAATGAATTCGTGACATCTATTGTAAATACAGTAAAATCGCTCGCTAAATAGGAAAATTATGTCCAAAATCATAGTTCAAAAATTTGGAGGAACATCTGTTGGTTCAGAGGAGAGAATTGCAGCTGTTGCAAAAATTGTCAAAGAGGCTTCAAAGAATAATCCTATTGTAGTTGTTGTCTCAGCTATGAGTGGCGAGACAAACAGACTTATTAATCTTGCAAAAAGTTTTGGTGATAATCCAAGTAAAAGAGAATTCGATGCCTTAATATCTACTGGAGAGAAAGTTAGTGCAGCTCTCTTAGCTATGGCTCTTCATCAAATAGATGTTCCAGCTAAATCATACTCAGCTTCTCAAATATCAATGAAAACAACTGATAGTTATTCTAAAGCTAGAATACTTGATGTAGATGGAGAAAAAATTCAAGAAACGCTTGATGCTGGGATTATTCCTATCATTACTGGCTTTCAAGGCATTACAGAATCTGGCGATGTAACAACTTTAGGAAGAGGTGGATCAGATACAACTGCAGTAGCCATTGCAGCTCAAATGCATGCAGAAAGATGTGATATATACACTGATGTTGATGGTATTTATACAACGGATCCTAGAGTGGTACCTGAGGCAAAAAAAATTGATGTTATAACAATGGAAGAAATGCTTGAAATGGCTGGCCAAGGAGCTAAAGTAATCCAAATTAGAGCTGTAGAGTTTGCAAATAAATATAAAGTACCTGTAAGGGTTCTATCTAGTTTTGAATCTGGAAATGGTACCCTTATATCTCTTGAGGAAAATAATATGGAAAATGGATTGGTTTCAGGAATAGCTTTTCAGAAAGATCAGGTTAAATTTACATTACATGGAGTGAGCGATACTCCTGGTATGGCATACGGGATATTAGGCCCATTAAGTGATGCCAATATCGAGGTAGATGTTATTGTCCAAAATGTTAGTATTAATGGAAAAACTGATTTTACTTTTACAGTTTCAAAAGAGGATGAATCATATGCTCTTGAAACAATCAAATCTATAAATACTTCATTGGAGTATGATGACTTATTAGTTGATTCAAATATTGCTAAAGTCTCATTAGTGGGTGTTGGTATGAGGACTCACGCAGGGATAGCAAGCACGGCATTTAAAGCTTTATCTGATTCGGGAATTAATATTCAAATGATAAGTACCTCTGAAATTAAAATAACTATTGTTATTGATGAAAATGCTACTGAGGAAGCAGTCTCATCTTTACATAAAGCATTTGAGCTGGATAAATGATATGTATGATTTAGTCCTGAAGAATTGCACCATAGTTAATGAAAAAACTATTTTTGAATCAGATATAGCAATAACAAATGATCGTATTGAATCAATTGCTTCAGATATTTCGACAGAAGCAAAAGAGATTATAGATTTAAATGGTAAGTATGTTTTTCCTGGTTTTATAGATGATCAGGTTCATTTTAGAGAGCCAGGGCTGACTCATAAAGGTGATATAGCGTCTGAATCGTTTGCCGGCTTAGCTGGTGGCGTAACTAGCTACTTTGAGATGCCTAATGTTAATCCTACAACTACAACTCTTGAAAATCTTGATAAAAAGTTTGAATTAGCAAAACAAAGATCTTTTTCTAATTACTCATTTTATCTAGGAGCAAGCAATACAAATATCGAAGAAATAAAAAAAGTTGACCCTAATTTAGCTAGTGGTCTTAAAGTGTTTATGGGTGCATCTACTGGAGATATGTTAGTAGATAATATGAACACGCTTGAAGAAATTTTTAAACACTGTCCAGTAAATATTGTTACTCATTGTGAAAATACACCTAGGATAAAAGACCTTGAAAAAGAGTTTGCTGAAAAATATGGCGATGCTCTAAATGCTTCCCATCATCCTTATATAAGAGACGATGAAAGTTGTTATTTATCAAGTTCATTGGCTGTTGATTTAGCAAAAAAACATGGCGCAAATCTCCATGTACTGCATTTAACAACTGAGAAAGAGATGTCTCTATTTACTGCTGGAGAAATTGACGATAAAAAAATTACAGCAGAGGTTTGTGTTCACCATCTTCATTTCAGTGAAAAAGACTATGAAAGACTTGGTAATCAAATAAAGTGCAACCCATCAGTTAAAAAGGAATCAGACAGACAGGCACTCATAAAAGCTGTAAATGAAAACAAGATTGATATTTTTGCAACAGATCATGCTCCCCATACATGGGAAGAAAAACAACAGTCATACCCTGATGCTCCTGCTGGACTTCCATTACTTCAGCACTCTTTTCAAATACTTTTAGATTTTTATAAGAATGGAATTTTTACGCTTGAACAGATTGTTGAAAAATCAAGTCATAACATAGCAAAGAGATTTAAAATTAAAGATAGGGGATACATAAGAGAGGGCTATTATGCCGATCTTGCTGTCATTGATATAGATAAGCCGTACAAAGTAGAAAAATCAAATATCTTATATAAATGTGGCTGGTCTCCATTTATTGATCATGTATTTAGTTCGTCGGTATATATGACCATAATAAATGGAAATGTTGCATTTAGAGATGGCAAGGTTAATAAAGATATACCTTTTGAGAGTTGGCTGAGTGGTCGAAAGCGCCTCCCTGCTAAGGAGGTAACTGGGTAACTGGTTCGAGGGTTCGAATCCCTCACTCTCCGCCAGTTTTTTATGTTTTAATACCCCTATGAATTCAGATATAGTAAGAAATTTTCTAGAGGGTTATTCGATTGAAGTAACACCAAATGCTGCAAGCAAGATAGATAATTTTGCTGAAATACTTCCGGCCAACACAAGAATTTATATAGCTCATATTGAGGGAACCCCAATTGAAGATATAGTAGCTACAGCAAAAAAAATATCTTACGAAGGTTTTTCTCCAATGCCACATTTTCCTGCAAGGATAATTAAAGATAAAAAGATTTTAGAAAATTGGATTCAACAGTATGCTGATGAGGCTAATGTAAAAGAAGCTCTTCTTATAGCTGGTGGCCCTAAAAAACCATATGGTGATTTTGATTCATCAATTCAATTAATCGAGACAGGTTTATTTGATAAATTTAATTTTAAACATTTACATGTCGCTGGACATCCTGAGGGCAATGCTGATATTGATTCAGATGGCTCAAATACAAATGTGAATAAAGCCCTTTCATGGAAAAATGAATTTTCTAAACGAACAGATGCAAGCATAGCAATTACCACCCAATTTTGTTTTGATTCTGAAACAATAATTTCATGGGCAAATAACTTAGTTGAAATGGGTATTGATATTCCTGTTCATATTGGAATTGCTGGCCCAGCAAAACTTCAAACTCTTCTAAGATATTCAATGGAATGTGGTGTAGGCGCTTCTATTAAAATTTTACAAAAAAGAGCAAAGGATATAACAAAACTCTTGTTACCATATGAACCAAGTATAGTTATAAGTGAATTAGCAGACCATAAAGCAAAGAACCCAAATTTTAATATTGATAAGGTTCATTTTTTTCCCTTAGGCGGCATTAAAACCGCAGCCAG
>RGHK01000036.1 GCA_010024215.1 Pseudomonadota bacterium
TTAATAGGGAAATATATGAATAATAAAATTAAAACTTTTATAGGTGTTCTCGCAATATCTTTAATAATTGGTTGTTCTCAAACAAGTAATGAAAATTCTGCAGAAGAATCTGGGCCTATATATCAAGGACCTTTTTATAATGAGTTCTTAGCTTGCAGTCCAGGACCTGATTATTCAGATGAAAAAGCGCGTGAAATGCTTGATGCTTGGAAAGAACTTGGCCATTCACCAGATTTATTATGGGCTGGAGTATATGCACCGAAGGGCGACAATAATGCTTTTGATAATGGATGGTGGGAGCTTATGTGGTCATCAAAAGAAGCAGCTGATGCAGCTTGGTCACAAGGATCACAGGAATTTATTGATTGGGCTGAAAAATATGAGTCTGTAATCTCATGTGATGGAGAGGGAAGATTCCCATGGACTTTTTATTTACCAAGACCAGCAAATACTTTTGGAGAAGTTGAGGGTGATGATGGTTATTTTGCTTCTGAATTTTTAGCTTGCACATTCAATGATGGAAAAAATAGCTCAGATATGAGAGCTGCTGTTGTTGAATTTAATACTTATCTTGATGGAATAGAAAGCGAGCCATATTTTTATGGGGTTTACTATCCAGAATTTGAAGATAGTGGTGCAGACGTTCTTTGGGGTAACTGGCATTCTAATTTTGAAGCAAAAGAAGCTGGTAATGCTCATTGGTTAGAAAATGGAAAAGAGATGCAAGCAAAATTTGATGAAGTAGTTACTTGTAACTCACCAGACATATATGACAGCTGGATGCTGTTAAATAATACTGAAGAGTAGACTTTAAAAAATGCAGAGGCTTATGTCTCTGCAAATTAAAATAATTCGTTCAACATACATCTTGCAGATCCGCCGCCATACTTTTCAATGGTGGTAAGGTCTGCATGTATTATGTCTTTATAATATTTTGATAAAGCAGTCTTTTGATTTTCCGAAAGCGCATTGAAAGCTCTTGAGGACATAATAATGAAATATTCATTTGCATTATTTCTTGCCTCAAGACTATTTCCGCAAAAATCTAATATTTGTGATTTTTCTATTTCAAAAACATCATGAAATTGTGATACCTTTTCTTTTACTAGATCTCTATATTCTGGAAGTATCACATCAAAACATATACCTATTACTTTTTGACCGACATACATAAATACATCAGTATGGTATATAGATGATCCTTTGTGGCTTTCTGTTTCAAATAGAACAAGTTCATAGTCATTATCTTTGCACCATTTTTTTGTTAGCTCAGGATTAGTTCGAGAAGAGGATGCAGCATAAACAATTCTATTTACCCTATCAAAAACCATGCTACTTGTTGCCTCAAGGAACATTTCTTTTTCTTCGTACTCAGTGAGATCACCTTTTAACTGATAGTCTTTTGATAAAAAATTAATCATTTCAGGGGTTTTCTCTAACCTTCTATTTTCAGCATTCATGCTGAACAATTGAAATGTTTTGTCGTCAAAGGTAATAAACCAATTTGGAAAAATATGATCAGGGCATTTATCTGATCCAATCATACTCGTTACAGCAATTCCATGTTTTTCAATTTGATTTTTTAAATTATTGAACTCCTTTAAAGCATTGTCTTTGATAGCATCAATATCTTCATTTTCCTTATGTGATACTTGATAATGATTTGAGTCGGCTGTTTGCTTATTAGAGTAAAAAACTTTTGGTTCAATCATAAATAAATGACTAGATGATTGATAGCTCATGAAATTCCCCTGTATGTAATATTTTAATGCGAGTAGAATACACCTATGGTAAAAAATTTACAAAAAAGTTTGATTGAAAAAGAAACTTTGTATGGAGCGAATAATTATTCACCACTTCCCTTAGTTTTGAATAAGGGACAGGGTGTTTATTTATGGGATGTTGATGGAAATAAGTATTTAGATATGATGTCAGCATATTCTGCTGTTAGTCACGGTCACTCCCATCCTGAATTAATTAATGTTTTAGTTGAACAATCAAAGAAATTAGCAATAACCTCTAGAGCTTTTTATACCGAGCCTTTTGGTGAATATATTGAAAAATTATCAACATTAAGTGGCTTTTCTAATATTTTGCCTATGAATACCGGAGCAGAAGCAGTAGAGACGGCTATCAAGGCAGCAAGAAGATGGGGTTATTTTACAAAAGGAATTGAACAAAACAAGGCAGAAATTATTGTTGCAAATGGCAATTTTCATGGGAGAACTACTACCATTGTTGGTTTCTCATCTGAAGACGATTACAAAAGAGGTTTTGGACCTTTTAGTCCTGGGTTTGTTGAGGCAGATTATTGTAGCTCATCGTGTGATTGTGCCAATGTATGTGAAAAATCAATTGATTCAATTAGTAAATTAATTAATAAAAATACCTGTGCAGTTCTTGTTGAACCTATTCAAGGTGAGGGAGGAATCATTACACCAAGAGATGGATGGCTAAAACAATTAAGACAATTATGTGATGAAAAAAATATACTCCTAATTCTTGATGAAATTCAGTCTGGCTTAGGGAGGACGGGAAAGTTATTTGCCTTTCAGCATGAAGATATAGTTCCAGACGGTTTAATTTTAGGAAAAGCACTGGGAGGCGGTCTTTTGCCAGTATCAGCATTTTTAAGTAATGAGGAAGTGATGTCACATTTTAATCCAGGTTCGCATGGCTCAACATTTGGTGGAAACCCGCTTGCTGCTAAAGTCGCTTCAAAAGCTTTGGACTTATTATTCGATGATAGTTTAATAGAGAATAGTAGAGAAATGGGCTCATATCTTGCAAATGAGCTTCGATCAATGGAATGTAAAATTATAAAAGAAGTCAGAGGCAAAGGCTTATGGATTGGAGTAGAAATTGAACAAAATATTTCAGCAAAAAAAATATGTTTGTCTTTAATGGAAGAGGGTATTCTTGCAAAAGAAACACATGAAACTGTCATTAGGTTCGCTCCACCCCTCATAATCACTAAAGAAGAAATAGATTGGGCAATAGCTAGGATAAAAAAAGTATTTAATAGCTATACTTAAAATTATGAAATACCCATTTAAAACAAAAGAAGAGAAAATAGAGAAATATTTATTTGAATTGAAAGAAGTATGCATTATTGAACATGAAGATAATTGGTTTAAAGAAAAATCTCATACCAAACTTTACCCCAATCTTGATGAGGCAAAATCAAAGGTAGCGAAACCTTATTATTGGATTCTTAATGCTATTGATAATTATGAAAATGATGATTGCGAGGACAAAGAGTTAGCACTAGCAGAATTAGCTATATTAGTATTTAAATCAAACTACTATTCTCAAAAACTTACATCTGAGAAAGAAAACATTGAGGCTAAGAAAGATCTTGTTAATTTTATGTCTAATTGTGATTTATCAATTGAATTTATTGCAGGTCAAATAGCATCAAAAGATGTGCCTAAATATGCAAGAATAGAAATGGATTCAAAAGATGTTGTTAAATTAATCTCATCTTGGATTAATTAAAAATGGCTACTGAGTTTCAAAAAAAAGTTTGGTCTGAGATTGATAAGATACCTTATGGCTCAACAATGACTTATAAAGAGATTGCTATAAAAATTGGGAAGCCTAATGCATCTAGGGCAGTTGCAAATGCTTGCGGTAAAAATCCTATACCAATTCAAAGACCCTGTCACAGAGTTATATGTTCAGATGGTAGTATTGGTGGTTACAGCGCCCCTGGAGGCGCTGCGATGAAAAGAAAACTTTTAGAGAAAGAAAAAGTTAGTCTTAGTCTGTCAAAGCCTTATTAACTTTCCAGTTTATAAATTTAAGATGGTTTTTATATGAATCATCTCCATATGGTCTGCTAGAAAATTTTTCAATTTCATTTAATGATGAGTAGATAGCAGATTTGGAAATCTCATCATAGGAATCATCTGCCAATGCATCAATTAAGCCATCTGTATATTTTGATTGAAGATTCATTTTAAAAGTATTTACTTCTTCTCTTTGAACGAAGATAGCATTAAATAAATCATCTAAAACTTCTTGTGGCATATAGGTATTTCCATACTGCGCACTATCTACCAATCTCTGCATAACCCTTGGATGAAGAATATGAGCTAAGACGCTTCCTTGCATTCCTAATACAAGATCATGAAGCTGCGGATCTTCATTGCCTCTGCTTGGGCTGTAGGCAGCTCTTTTTTCACTTTGTAAATATTTAAGTATTTCAGGATCAAAAGTAAAAGCATTATTTGATAAAAGTTTAGTGCTTATCAAATTCATGGCATTCTTTTGATCATCATATGCAACAGCTTCAAATGGTGTAATGCCTTCTTGGCCATTAACCACTCTATTTGAATAGACCCCACCAATTAATCTTGAAACACCTTCCATAAACCTACCTTTTTCTCTGGTTAGACTAAAGAAAGTAGATCTAAATTCTGTTGATGTCTCACCCTCTGTCAGATAAATAGATGGAAGTTCTTTAATTTTAGAATTTATCACATCTATTCTTTCTGATGTATATTTAACCGGGTCACCAGAAAGATCATATCTTTTTGCCCTGGGGTCTATATTGGACCCGGGAGAGCCCATAGCATCTCCATCTGTACCATAGATAAGTTCTGGTAATACGGATTGAGATAAAATTTCCTCTCTTTCAGAGTCACTTAAATTTGGTGTATATCCAAATTTAATTGCCCATCTATCATATAAACCTGGTGCATGTGGAAAATAGTTACCTTGTTCTTTTCCTTCAGGAGCAATATTGATTGGATCATAGTCCATTACAGAACCTATATGGCTTTTGCCAGTGATAGATGTATCATGAATTTCATCAGCGTCATAAATCCATGAAGATTTAAAGTTATGTCTTAGACCAAGCGTATGACCAACTTCATGCATTGTTAGAGAAACAATCCATTGCTCTAATGGATCTTTATCTTCTGAGTAACCCCAAAGTTTTCTGTATGTATATCCTCTTTTAATTGCATTAAATTCTTGCACAATATCAGCGGCAATAATTTCTCCAGTTCTGGGGTTTGCAATACTTGGGCCATAACCAGCATATCTTGGGCTTGGTGTTGATGCCCATCTAACAACATTATACTGAACATCACCAGCATCCCATTCAGCATCGTCTGGTTGAATTTTTGCAACAACTGCGTTTTTAAAACCAGCTTCTTCAAATGCTGCATTCCATCCTTCAATACCCTTAACTACAAATGGTCTTATTTCTTCTGGTGTTGAGTTCTCAACCCAAAAAACTATTGGTTCTACCGGTTCAGATAATTCGGCATCAGGGTTTTTCTTAACAAGCCTCCATCTGTTCATGAGATCTCTTGCTGGATAGGTGTCATAAGTTGATAAATCAGTAACTTTTTGTGAAAAGTAACCAATTCTTTGATCGGCTACTCTTGGCTCAAATTTATCATCTGGCATTTCAACAAATAAATGTCTTGCAGAGATGAATGTATATCTTTTATCAGCAACGGCATCAACTGAAGCAGATGGTTTTGGTTTAGCATTAAAAAATCCATAATTAATTTCAACGGCAGTATTTTTTGGATAATTTCTTATATCAGCAATGTATGTTTTCTCTTTATCAAGTTTACCTAGGTCTAAGTCATAATATTCTGCATACTCCCTTGGAATATTAGGAGTGACACTTGTAAGGATTTCGCTCAGAAATAATTTATCAGCACTAATTAAAAATCTATCTTCTTCCTTAACCTCTACTTTAAATCTTCCCATAAATGCCTCAATGATATTTGTAAGTTTTGATTGAGTAATTTTATTGGGCGCATCATAGGTAAATTTTGTATTGATCTTATATAAACCAATATCGTCTTTAAACATTCTAAATTCTAGTATGTAACCTTCACCAAGAGACCCGCCACTTGCTCCAACAGCTTGAGGACCATTTAAAATATATGTGAAATATATGAACTCTTTGTTAAGCTTATTTTTTTCTATGATCAAATAATATTTATCTTTTTCAGTTTCATGAAGTATGTTCATGAAACCTTCTAATTTCTCATACTCGCCATCTTCAATGAACTCTTCTATGGTTTCATATTCTTTTTTTCCATTTTTCTTATCTTTTTTTGCTTCTGCAGTTTGTTCTGGCTTTTCTTTTTCTACTGTAGGCGCATCTTCATCAGCATGAAAATTTAATGAAGTTACAATTAACATGAATGCAAAAGTAGCTTGTAAATATTTTTTTGATTTTTCCATGATATATTTTTCCATATTGTTATTTTCTTATTTTTATAATTTGTAGCAGAACATTCTATCTTAGAAATATATATACTGATAGTATATAAATCATGAATAACTCATATGCATTAATAACAGGGGCATCTTCTGGAATTGGTCTAGAAATAGCAAAAAACCTTGCATCTAAAGGATTCAATCTAGTTATCACCGCCAGAAGAGAAGAGAGGCTTAAAAAAATTTCAAATGAGATTTCTCATGAATTTAATGTTCATGTTGATTTTATTGCGGTTGATTTAAGTCATATTGATGCACCATCTAATATATTTACTTTTTGTTCAGAAAAAAATTATAAGGTTGAAGTTTTAATTAATAATGCTGGATATGGAATTAAAACGCCATTTCATGAAACTTCTATGGAAGATGAAGAGAATTTTATAAGGGTTTTAGGAACTTCTGTTATAGCTCTGACTAAAATTTTTCTTCCATCTATGATTAAAGAAAATAAAGGAAAGATCATGATAGTGTCGTCTGTTGCATCATTTTCTCCACCTTCATCAATTCAAGCGCTATATGGACCTATCAAAACTTTTATGAATAGATTTAGCGATTCTATTAATATTAACTATAACCACAAAGGCATTACTTCAACAGCTCTATGTCCCGGCTTTACAGTGACTGAGTTTCATACTGCTAGCGGAGTTCAAGATGAAATGGATAGAGTCCCAAGTTTTTTAAAATTTTCAGCCAAAAGAATTGCGCAAGAGGGAGTTGATGCAATGTTATCTGGAAAGCAAATATGCGTTCCTACAAAAACATATAAAACCTTAGTTTTCCTTCTTAAAATTTTACCAATGTCGGCTCTTTCAAAGCTTGGAAGCAAGATCGCACCAGGTAGGTACGACCAAAATTAATTAAGAATCTAAAATGCTATCTGCAACAAAAGGGTTCGATGCTCTTTCTTTTGCAAATGTTGAGTTAGGGCCATGACCAGGTATAAACTCAATATCTTCACCTAATGGCCATAGTTTATTTTTTATGGACATCAATAATTGTTGATGATTTCCCCCGGGTAGATCAGTTCTTCCTATTGATCCTTGAAATAATACATCTCCAACAATAGCTAACTTATTTTCTTTATTAAAAAAAATAACATGGCCAGGTGTATGTCCAGGACAGAAGTAAACCATCAACTTTAAATCACCAATTTCAACTATATCACCTTCTTCAAGCCATTTATTAGGCGAACAATTTTGAGCCATCATTCCAAACATCTCTCCTTGTCTTTGAAGATCATCTAGCAAAAATTTATCTGCTATATGAGGCCCCTCAATTTTTATATTTAAAATC
>RGHK01000037.1 GCA_010024215.1 Pseudomonadota bacterium
ATTTTTATTAGAATAACTTTATCTTAAATGAATAATTACTTCCAAAAAAAGGGGTGAAATAAATGAGTATTAGATTTGATGGTCAGGTTGCAATTGTTACTGGTGCTGGAGGTGGTTTAGGCAAAGAACATGCTCTGGGACTTGCTAGAAGAGGCGCAAAAGTAGTTGTAAATGATCTTGGCGGTGGTGTAGATGGAAGTGGTGCTAGTGATGCTGCAAAATCAGTTGTTGATCAGATTATTTCAGAAGGTGGTGAAGCAATAGCAAACGGTGCGAGTGTTACTGATTTGGAAGCTGTAAAGGCTATGGTGAATGAAGCTAAGGAGAAATGGGGAAGAATCGATATACTAGTTAATAATGCAGGGATACTTAGAGATAAGAGTTTTCATAAAGACACCATAGAGAGTTTTAATACCGTTATGGATGTCCACTTTCAAGGCACTTTGAATTGTACACACACCGTATATCCAATTATGAGAGAACAAGAGTTTGGTAGGATTATTTTTACCAGCTCATCAAGTGGAGTATTTGGTAATTTTGGCCAAGCTAATTATGGATCTGCAAAAATGGCAATGATCGGATTAATGAATACACTCAAGTTAGAAGGACAGAAATATAATGTATTTACTAATTCAATTACTCCTGTGGCATACACAAGGATGACAGAAGGACTTATTCCAGAAGATTTTGGTAAAAATATGCAACCAGAACACGTAACTCCTGCAGTTCTTTATCTTGCAAGCAAAGATGCTCCTAATGGGGTTATTATAGCTGCTGGTGCTGGAGTATTTTCTCGAATATTTATTCATGAAACAATGGGGATTAATCTCGGGACAGGAGAGGACATGACTCCAGAGAATATTGCTGCAAACTGGGATAAGGTTTCAGATATGGATGATGCTAGGGCTCTTCAAAATGGTGGTGAGCAGACGTTACAAATTTTTGAGTTAATTAATAAAGGTTAATTTTGAAGCTTTATTCAAGTAAGCTAGCTCCAAGTCCACTTAAAGTTGTAATTTTTCTAAAAGAAAAGGGTATTCTTGATCAGGTAGAAATTGTTAACTTAGATTTAGGAAAATTAGAGCATAAAACCCCTGAATATAAAGCTATTGCTCCCAATTCAAGAGTTCCTGCACTGCAATTAGATGACGGCACAATTATTCTAGAAACCACTGCGATATGTAGATATTTAGAAGCTTTGTATCCTGAACCTAATTTATTTGGAGAGAGCCCCATAGAAATTGCTTCCATTGAAATGTGGTACTCTAGAGTGACTTATGAGTTGATGGTTCCTTTAATGCATGGATTTAGGCATACACATCCTCATATGAGCCAGATGGAAAATCAAAATCAAGAATATGGACTGGCTCAAAGAGAGTTAGCAGTTAAATCTTTAGATACCTATAACAATATTATTGCAAGCAGAGAATACATTGCTGGGGAAAGATTTACTTATGCAGATATTCAAATGGTTACATCCTTGCAGTTTTTAGTAAGATTAAACAGGCTTGATATACAAGACTACGAAAACCTGAATGACTATATCAATCAGGTTTCCAGCAGACCTAGTTTTTTAGTTTAGATTATTCCCAGTTTAAAGCACCACCAACCTGGTACTCAGTTACCCTTGTTTCAAAGAAATTCTTTTCTTTTCTTAAGTCTATAATCTCTGACATCCATGGGAATGGATTGCTCACACCTTTGAATTCTTCCTCTAATCCAATTTGGGTTAGTCTTCTGTTAGCAATGAATTTTAGATATTCTTCCATCATTGCAGCATTCATGCCCAGAACCCCTCTAGGCATAGTGTCTCTTGCGTACATTATTTCCAACTCAGTTCCCTCTAAAATCATTTGGGCAGCCTCAGCCTTCATCTCATCATCCCATAAATGAGGATTTTCAATTTTGATTTGATTGATTACATCTATACCAAAGTTAACATGCATAGACTCATCTCTTAAAATATACTGGAATTGCTCTGATGTGCCAGTCATTTTATTTCTTCGACCCATTGATAATATTTGTGTAAAACCACAATAGAAGAAGATTCCTTCTAATACACAATAAAAAGCTATTAAGTTTTTTAAGAGTTGTTTGTCTGTTTCTACAGTTCCAGTCTTAAATTCTGGATCAGATATTTGCTGTGTATATTTAAGGCCCCAAGCAGCTTTTCTAGATACGCATGGTATTTCTCGATACATATTAAAAATTTCACCTTCATCCATACCTAATGATTCAATGCAATATTGATAGGCATGAGTATGAATGGCTTCTTCTAAACTTTGTCTTAATATATATTGCCTACATTCAGGATTAGTTATTAGTCTATATAACGCAAGTACTAAATTGTTGGCTACAAGTGAATCCGCAGTAGAAAAGAACCCTAAGTTTCTTTTTACAATTGTTCTTTCGTCTTCTGTGAGACCATCTTCAGATTTCCATAAAACAATATCATTTGTCATATTAATTTCTTGTGGCATCCAATGATTTGCACTTCCATCTAAATATTTTTGCCAAGCCCAATCATACTTAAATGGCACAAGTTGATTTAAATCAGCTTTACAATTAATCATCATTTTGTCATCAACTTGCACTCTTGAGCCTGCCATTTCATCCAATTCTTCAACGCCAGCCGCGTCGTCAAGATTTTTTATAGCCTCTCTTGCTTTTTGCGCACGAGTACCTTCTTCTATATTTGTTGCACTTTCTTTAATTGGTGCTGCTGTGTCTACAGGTACTACAGCAGGTTGCTCTTTAGCAACTTGAGGTGTTTCAACAACAGGAGCAGCAGCAGATACTGCTGAACTTGTGTTTGTATCCTCTTTTCCATAATCATCCCAATTTAACATTTCGTTCTCCTATATTATTGACATGCTTCACAATCTGGATCATCCAGCGAGCATGCTGAAGGAACAGGGGCCGGAGCTCCTAGTTCCTGTGGTGCAGCCTGAGTTGCTTGGGCACTAACTGCATTTAATTTTCCTTGTGCAACAGTTGACTTTTCTGTTGATGTTGCAGCAATCGATCTTAAGTAATAGGTGGTTTTAAGGCCTGAATACCATGCCATTCTGTATGTAATATCAAGCTTTTTACCATCTGCATTTCCAATATATAAGTTTAATGATTGAGCTTGATCAATCCACTTTTGTCTTCTACTTGCTGATTCAACTATATATCTAGGTTCAACCTCAAAGGCTGTTGAGTATATAGTTTTAATTTCATCAGGAATTCTTGATATTTGAGATAAACTACCTTCAAAATATTTTAAATCATTAATCATCACATCATCCCAAAGATTAAGTTCTTTTAATTTATTCACAAGATGAGGGTTTACGATAGTAAATTCACCGGAAAGGTTAGATTTTACATATAAGTTTTGGTATGTTGGCTCAACAGACTGAGTTACACCTGTGATATTCGAAATTGTAGCTGTTGGTGCTATGGCCATAACATTTGAATTTCTCATTCCATCTGCTACAACTTTTTTTCTAAGCGTCTCCCAATCCAATGTTTCTGACTTATCAACATTCAGATATTCTGATCCTCTATTTTTTTCTAATATATCAAGAGAGTCTTTTGGAAGAATACCTTGACTCCAAAGTGAACCCTCATAAGATTCATAGCTTCCTCTTTCTTTTGCTAATTCTGTTGATGCATGAATTGCATAGTAACTAATCAATTCCATACTTCTATCTGCAAATTCAATAGCTTCATCACTACAATAAGCTATATCTTGCATATACAAAGTGTCTTGAAAGCCCATCATTCCAAGACCTATTGGTCGATGTTTCAAGTTAGAGTTTTTTGCAGTATCTACAGAGTAGTAATTTATATTAATTACATTGTCTAACATTCTTATTGCTGTTGAGACAGTTTGTTTTATTTTTTCCTCATCTAATTTCCCATCTTTCATATGTTGGGCTAAATTTACTGAACCAAGATTACAAACAGCAATTTCATCAGCACTTGTATTAAGTGTAATCTCTGTACACAAATTTGAAGAATGCACTACGCCCGCATGTTGTTGAGGAGATCTTAAATTACAAGAGTCTTTAAATGTTATCCATGGATGGCCTGTTTCAAAGAGCATTGTTAACATTTTTCTCCAAAGTTCTTTTGCAGGAACAGATTTAAATTGATCCATTTCTCCAGCCTGAGCTTTTCTTTCATATTCCTCATATTTTTCTTCAAAAGCCTTTCCTATTAAGTCATGTAGATCTGGAGTTTCACCTGGAGAAAAAAGCGTCCAGTTTTTATCTTCTTCAACTCTTTTCATAAATAAGTCTGGAACCCAGTTAGCAGTATTCATGTCATGAGTCCTTCTTCTTTCATCCCCTGTGTTTTTTCTTAATTCTAAGAACTCTTCAACATCCAAGTGCCAGGTTTCAAGGTAGGCACACATTGCTCCTTTTCTTTTTCCACCTTGGTTTACAGCTACTGCTGTGTCATTTGCTACTTTTAAGAAAGGTACTACACCTTGGCTTTTTCCATTTGTTCCCTTGATATATGAGTTCATCGCCCTAACTGATGTCCAGTCATTTCCTAATCCACCTGCCCATTTTGATAAAAGTGCGTTATCTTTCATGGCTCCAAAAATACCATCAAGGTCATCTGGTATTGTTGTTAAGTAACATGAAGAAAGTTGTGGTCTCTTTGTTCCAGAGTTAAATAGTGTTGGTGTTGAGCTCATGTAATCAAAGCTTGAAAGCAGTTTGTAAAATTCAATAGCTCTTTCTTCTCTGTTTTCTTCTTCTACAGCTAAACCCATTGCAACCCTCATAAAGAAAACTTGAGGAAGCTCATATCTAACATCATCGCAATGAATAAAGTATCTGTCATATAGAGTTTGTAGCCCTAGATAAGTAAATTGATTATCTCTTGTATGGTCAATTGCTTTACCTAATACATCTAAATCAAATGTTTTTAATTCAGGGTCTAAGATGTCTAGTTCAATGCCTTTGTCTATGTATGCTAAAAATGCTTTCGGATAGTTTTCCTTCATTTGATCATAGGTTGACTCTTCAGCTATTTTTAAGAAACCAAGTGCCTCACTTCTAATCTGATCCATAAGAATTCTTGCAGTTACATATGTATAGTTCGGCTCTTTCTCAACTTTTGTTCTTGCTGACATAACAAGACTTGTTCTCATATCTGATATTGAAACTCCGTCATATAAATTTTTTAATGCTTCTTCAAGCACTTCATTCATTGATACTTCCTCAAGTCCCTCACATGCATCATTAATTAGTGCTGCCAATTTATCGACATCAAGTGGAACGGTTGTTCCGTCTGATTTTGTTATATTTATGTTTGGTTTGTTTGGTATATCAATTTCGGGTGTAACCTTTTTTCTTTCTTGTGTTCTTCCTGCTCTATATAAGATATAGCTTTTTGCAACTTCAAGTTCTTCACTTCTCATTAACTGAAGTTCAACTTGATCTTGAATCTCTTCTATATGCAGAGTACCTCCAGAAGGCATTCTTCTTTCAAAAACTTCTATAACACTAGATGAGATAGCATTAACTTTTTTATGAATTCTTTCGCTGGCTGCTGCATTTCCTGATTCTGTAGCAAGGAAGGCTTTTGTAATAGCAACTTTTATTTTATCTTCTTCAAAGGCAACAACTTTTCCATTTCTTTTAATTACTCTTAGTTTGCCTGGAGCTGTTGTTTCAATTTCATTAGCCTGAACTTGTTGTTGTGGTTCCAATGTTTTGCTAATTTCTTGTGTTGTTTCCATTTTTATTTTTCTCATTCCCCAATGTTTCTTTTGTAACTTTCCACCAATTTCCACTCATAAAGAGTTTTAATGTTTAAACTTTCTGGAAGAAGTTTTGTGTGTCTGCAGTTACACCAACTTTTTTATTCCGCTCTCTAATATTACTTGTTGTGGATAAAGAATCAAGCAAAAAAACACAATATATTGTGACAATTTCATTTTTTTTCACTATATAGTGTATGTAAGCTGTATTTTTGCTGTTGGCAATCAGTTAATAAATTGTGGATAATTAACTTTTATGGAGAGAAGATGACTAAATTTTTAGCTATAGATCAAGGCACAACAAGTTCAAGAGCAATAGTTTTTAGCTCTGAGCAAAAATTAATAACAGATTCACAACAAGAATACTCACTTTCGTACCCTCATGATGGGTGGGTGGAAGCTAATCCAGTAGATATTTTAAATACTGTAAATGAAACAATTAATAATGTTCTCAACAAAACACCAGAGGCAATTTCATCATGTGGAATAACAAATCAAAGAGAAACCACGGTCATATGGTCATCTAAGACTGGAGAAGCAATATACCCGGCCATAATTTGGCAAGACAGGCGAACACATAATTTATGTAATGAATTAAAAAGTAAAGGCTATGAAAAGATGGTTAGAGAAAAAACTGGATTAGTTATTGATCCATATTTTTCTGCAACAAAAATTAAATGGATTCTTGATAATGTTGAAGGAGCAAGAAAAAAAGCTGAGAGTGGAGAATTGATGTTTGGAACAATAGATTCATTTTTACTTTACAACCTAACTAAAGAAAAAGTTCATTTGACTGATGTAACCAATGCATCAAGAACTATGCTATTTAATATCAATACTATGGATTGGGATCAAGATTTATTAAAACTATTTGATATTCCGGATTCAATTTTACCTGAAGTAAAGCCATGTGATGGCGAATTTGGAACTCTAGTGACTGAAGGTAAAGAGATAAAAATCAATGGTGTTATTGGGGACCAACAGTCTGCATTGGTTGGGCAAACCTGTTTTAAGTCTGGAGACATGAAGTCTACATATGGAACAGGTTGTTTTTTAATGGTTAACACAAAAAAAGATATCATTAAGTTAGATGAAGGTTTATTAACCACTGTAGGTTATCAGTTAAACAATGAAGTAAATTATGCTATTGAAGGAAGCATTTATTCCTGTGGAAACATAATCCAGTGGTTAAGAGATAAAATGGAATTTTTCCAACACGCCTCAATGAGCGAGGAGTATCTCAATAATAACGGTTCTTCTAATAATGTGCATTTTTTGCCTGCTTTTAATGGACTGGGTGCTCCATATTGGAATTCAGAAGTAAGAGGTGGTTTTTATGGGATTACTCAAGATTCTAGCAAGGCAGACATGATAACTGCTGCATTTAAATCCATTTGCTATCAAACAAGAGATATAACTGAGCTTTTACAGGAAAATAATATTGAAATAAGCTCACTACTAATTGATGGTGGCATGACAGCCAATAGTGCTTTTTGTGAAATGTTATCCTGTGTTCTTCAAGAAAATATACTTAAGCCTGCAAACATAGAATCAACTGCCTTAGGAGCCTGTGTTGTTGCTCAAATTGGTGAGGGTGAATCAATTGATAGCATTCAGTCTAATATAGAAGAGACATATGAACCAAGGCATGATATGAAAGACTTTTTTGATAGCGATTATCATTCATGGAAGCAATACATCAATAAAACTATATCCAATATTAAGTAATTAAATTTATTA
>RGHK01000038.1 GCA_010024215.1 Pseudomonadota bacterium
AGGTTAATCATGGCGATTGGTGTGTCGCTATCGCCCTCAAGAAATCCTTCCATTTGTTCTTTAGTAGGATGAACGCTATTTTTATATTCCATTTATTCTCCTAAAGTTATTGCTTTTTGGAATGCCGGTCTTGACTCAATGCGTGCTACATAATTTTTTATATGCTCCATTTCATCAGGAACACACCCCAATCTATTAGCCATAAAGCAAGAATGACCAAGCATAAGGTCAGCTGCAGAAAAATTACCAACTAAGTAATCTTTGTCTGCAAGGTTTTCATTAACCGGTCCAAGAGATTTGGTAATCAGGTTTTGTGCTTGTTTTAAAACATTCTCATCTCTTCTGTCAGGTGGCAATAGAAATGTCTGAACCACAACTTGGTTCATTGGTGGCATAACCATACCTTCACAATAATGAAACCATTGTAGATAGTATGGAAATTCTTTGGAGTCTGAATCAGGTTTAAGACCACCATCTTTATGACGCTCAAGGATATATTGAATAATTGCTCCAGATTCAAATATGGAAATATCACCATCTTCAAGAACTGGCACTCTTCCTAATGCGTGTCTCGATCTATGTTCTGGAGATTTCAAACCCTCTTTTGTAAAAGGCAAGATGTCCACATCATAATCTAGTCCTAATTCTTCTAGCAGCCAAATCACTCTTCCCGCTCTAGTTCCAGGTGTAAAATAAACTTTTAACATAAGATTCCCCCTTATTTTTTTACCATTTTTTGTGCGTTTTTTATAAACTCCTTTTCATCTTCCTTATTTTTTAAGATACTTTCTCTATCTACTGGAACTTTAGTTCCCTTAATCATTCCTGGCTGTTCATACATTCTATTTTTCCAATCTTCTAAATGGGTTAGTCCATCAATTGATACACCTGACCAATTATGTGTTCTAACCCAACACCAATTAGCAATGTCTGCAATTGAATATTCTCCTGCGAGCCATTCATTGTCAGCCAAATGAGTATTTAAAACTTCAAAAAGACGCCTTGATTCATTTTGATATCTATCTATTGCTGGCTGAATTTTTTCAGGAAAGTATCTAAAAAAAACATTTGCTTGACCCATCATTGGACCAATGCCTCCCATTTGGAACATAAGCCATTCAGTTACTTTTGCTCTTCCTTTAACATCATTTGGAATAAGTTTGCCTGCCTTTTCTGCAAGATACAGCATTATTGCACCAGACTCAAAGATCGAAAGGTCATCATTATCAGTATCTACAATA
This sequence comes from Pseudomonadota bacterium, assembly GCA_010024215.1. Lineage (GTDB taxonomy): Bacteria > Pseudomonadota > Gammaproteobacteria > Magnimaribacterales > D2472 > SCGC-AAA076-P13. The sequence goes on from RGHK01000038.1 coordinate 1,242, forward strand.
GCTGGGATTCTTCCATTAGGGCTAATTTTTAAAAATTCAGGTTTTTTTTGTTCACCTTCTGCAAGATTTACTGGATGAACCTCATAGGGCATTTCTAACGCCTCTAATAAACAAGAGACTTTATGTCCGTTAGGTGTGGAAGCTGTGTATAAATGAATCATAAAAACTACTCTTTAATAAAATCAATTAATATCTTAGATAGTGGTTCTGCTTTAGTCCATTGAAAAAAATGACCTCCGCCAATATGAGGAGCACTTTTTGCATTTGGAGCCATTTTAAGAACATCTTTCTCAGCACCATTTGTGACTGGATCATTTCCTGCAAAAACAGCTAAAAAAGGTTTATCGGAAGTTTTAAAAAACTCTCTTGCTTTCCTCTGAGCATCTAGAGACTGATCTGGTATCATTGGAACTTGACTGGGCATTGCTCTAGGACCCATTTTATATGATGGGTCGGGAAAGGGTGCCTCATAAGCTTTCATTAAATCAGTATAAAAGGGTGAAATTTTCTCTAGTCCTATCCCTTGTAACAGAATATGGATAAATGCTTTGACCGGAGATTTCCTAAACTGACTCTCCATTTGCCAAGAGTTAATTAAACCAATTGGAAGATTTTTTGAATCCCAAGTAAATTTTTGCCAGTACATAAATTTTGTTGCCATATGTTTGCTTTTATCCATTTTGCTAACTGTTTTAGACATTTCAAAGAAGCTTATTTTTTTATTCGATGCCCTAAATTCATTTACTTCATCTATAACTTCTTGAGGAGCATTAGGGTTATACGGAAGACCTGTATTACCCATAGCAATTTTTACAAATCTATTTGGATCTGCAGCCACCATTCTCAAGCCTATTAAGCCTCCCCAATCTTGTCCAAAAAAAGTTAAATTTTGAAAATTATTTTTTTTTAACCACTCTCCCATCCAATCTACTTGATTTTGATATGAATAGTCTTCTCTAGCTGCAGGCTTGTCTGATTTGCCGTAACCAACTAAATCAGGTGCTATAACCCTAATTCCTGCCTCAGTAAGTATTGGAATCATTCTAGAATATAGATAACTCCATACTGGTTGCCCATGCATGGCTAGCAAAATGGGACCATCTTTTGGGCCCTCATCTATATGATGGATTCTTATAACACTTCCGTCTTTAGCTATAATGTTTGTATATACGGGTTCAAAAGGATAGTCTTTTATCTTTGCAAAACATGAATCTGGTGTTCTTAAAACCTTCATTTATTCCTCTCTTTAATAATAAAAAGTCTAATATAAAAACTAACTTCATAGTACTAGAAAAACTAACACACCACTTGCGAATAATAGGCATAGCTATTGATTGTAAATGCTCAAATAAGATATATTATGTTCATAAATAAACAATAACAATTAAATTATGCTTGATTGGGGAAATTTAGAATATTTTATTTCATGTGCAAATCATGGAACCCTCAGTGGTTGTGCAAAAGAAATGGGTGTAAATCACTCAACTGTATCTAGGAAGATTGAGAAACTTGAAAAAGAGCTAAATACCAAGTTGTTTGAGAGAAAAAATTCAGGCTATTCACTTACTGTTCATGGGAAAGATCTGTATAAAGAAGTTCAGAAAATTGATTTTAAAATAACTGCATTAAAAGAAAAGTTTATTCCAAATTCAGAGCAAATGACCGGGAAACTTGTTTTATATAAACAGGGTGAGGGCGGTAGGAATATGACAAACATTATTACTAAAATTAGACAAAATTTTCCAAATCTTGAGATTCATATAGTCAATTGCGCCGATGACTCAGAAATGACTACAGAAATGTTTGATCTTGGTTTTGTTGGCACAACCCAACCCCCCGAAGACTCTATAGCAACTTTGCTCAGTGAAATTAATATGCATATATATGGAACAAAGGAGTATATAAATAAGATAAAAGATCCAAAAGATTTTGAGTGGATTGCATATAAAAGGAAAGATCAAATGGGTACCAATAGCGTTATTAAAACTTTTTTTCAGGATCCAAATATAATTATTTCATCAAATTCATATCAGGATGCTCATGCGGTTGTACGCTATGGAAATGGAGTTACTGTGCTAACAGAGCTTGATGGCGATCAGGACTCAAGATTAGTTCCTTATGAAAAAGATAAATATTGCTTCAAAATAGGTTTTTATTTAATTCAACATGAATTATCAAGATCTAATCCTATTGTTAGCGCAGTAAAGAAGCTAATCCTTGAACACGCAGACGAAATGATTCAGGGCACAAATTTTGTAGCCACTCCTAATTAATATAATTTATAAAGATCTTATTGTTAGCTTTGCAAGTTGAGACATATGCACCTCGTCAGGTCCATCTGCAATTCGACAAAATCTGCTGGTAGTAAATATATGAGCTAACGGAGTATCCTGAGATACACCCATGCCTCCAAATATCTGTATGGCTCTGCTAGAGACATCCTCACACATTTTTGGTGCTACTATTTTTAACATTGAGATGTAATCTCTTGCAGCATCGATCCCATATTTATCCATCTTTTCAGCAGCAGACAAAACAAGTAATCGACATTGCTCTATATCGCACCGACTTCTTGCTATTTCATGTTGAACACTTGTTTTCTTTATAAGAGCTTCACCAAAAGCAACTCTATTTTGCGCTCTTTCACACATGAGCTCTAAAGATCTTTGAGCCATACCAACAAACATCATTGCATATTGGAATCTTCCTGGACCAAGCCTACCTTGAGCTATTTCAAACCCTCTTCCTTCACCTAATATCAGATTGGATACTGGGACACGCACATTTTTAAAAACTACATCACCCTCACCGCCTGGAGAGTGATATTCACCAAGAGATCTAAGAGCTCTTGTTATTGAAAATCCCTCAGCGTCAGTGGGCACAATAATTGTTGAGTGTTGAGTATGGCGAGGGTTATCAGGATTTGATTTTCCCATGACAAGCATAAACTTACATTTGGGTGAAATAACACCAGTTGTCCACCATTTCTTTCCATTAAGAACATACTCATCACCGTCACGCCTAATCTCTAGTTCCATATTTGTTGCATCTGATGAAGCAACATCTGGTTCAGTCATTGCGTATGCTGATCGAATTTCACCAGCTAATAGTGGCTCAAGCCATTCTTTTTGTTGTTCAGGAGTTCCGTATTTTGCCAATACTTCCATATTACCTCTATCAGGAGCATTACAATTAAAGATTTGTTGTGACCATGCAGATTTAGACATTGTTTCAAAAAGACCTGCAATTTCTAAATTTGTTAAGCCAGGACTCCATGGAGCATATTCTTTTGGTAAAAATAAATTCCACAGTTCTTGTTTTTTTGCTTCTTTCTTTAAATCTTCATACCAATCAGGATATTGCCAGAGGTTGTCTTGATTGCATGTAAACTCATCATAGTCTCTTTCACGAGGATAAATATGCTCCTCCATGAATGCTTCAAGTCTTTCATTTATTTCTTTTGCTTTTTTGCTGACTTCAAATCCCATAATTTTTCATGTTTATTAACTCTTAAAAAGTTTATAGGTATATTAATAACAATGGTATATTTAATTTTTATCAGGAACCCTTTAAAAAAGAAGAACAGAATATCAATTAAGGTCTCATAAGTTATGCATAAAGATTATTGGCGAGCTAATCTTAAAATTTTAATCATTCTTTTATCTATTTGGTTCATGGTTTCTTTTGGTTTTGGCATTATATTTTCAGACTTTCTTGATCAATATCACATTGGCGGCTTCAAGCTTGGGTTTTGGTTTGCACAACAAGGAAGTATTTATTTTTTTGTTGCTCTTATTTTTGTCTATGTTTATTTAATGAATAAATTAGATAAGAAATACAAAAATCATGATGATGAGGAAGATAAACACTAATGGATACCCAATCATTAACTTATTTGTTTGTTGGTTTATCTTTTGCGTTATATATTGGAATTGCTATTTGGTCTCGTGCCCAGTCAACAAATGATTTTTATATAGCAGGAAAAGGAGTCAACCCTGTTGCAAATGGTATGGCTACCGCAGCAGACTGGATGTCTGCTGCTTCTTTTATCTCTATGGCAGGCCTTATAGCTTTCCTTGGAAAAGATGGTTCTGTTTATTTAATGGGATGGACTGGGGGTTATGTATTGCTTGCGTTATTGCTGGCTCCTTATTTAAGAAAATTTGGTCAATATACTGTTCCGGATTTTATTGGGACTAGATATTATTCTAATGCTGCAAGGCTGGTTGCAGTGATATGTTTAATATTTGTTTCTTTTACTTATGTAGCCGGTCAAATGAGAGGCGTGGGCATTGTTTTTTCAAGATTCCTTGAAGTAGATATCAATCTTGGTGTTGTAATAGGTATGTGTATAGTATTTTTTTATGCAGTCCTTGGAGGAATGAAAGGAATCACCTACACCCAAGTTGCCCAATACTGCGTATTAATTTTTGCTTATTTAGTTCCAGCTATTTTTATATCAATTTTAGTAACTGGCAATCCAGTGCCGCAGCTGGGTTTTGGCGATACTCTTGTAGATAGTTCAACTTATCTTTTAGATAAATTAGATCAAGTTACTACTGAACTAGGTTTTAATGCATACACCGAAAATTCGAAGAGTAAAATTGATATTTTTTGCATAACAGCAGCTTTAATGTTTGGAACTGCAGGCCTGCCTCATGTAATTGTTCGGTTTTTTACAGTACCAAAAGTTAGTGATGCTAGAAAGTCTGCGGGTTATGCACTAATTTTTATTGCTATTTTGTACTCAACAGCTCCAGCAGTATCAGCTTTTGCAAGAATTAATTTTATTGATTCTGTCCAAAACGTTGAATATCAATCTTCTCCTGAATGGTTTCAGAACTGGGAAGATATCGGCCTAATCGCATGGAAAGATAAAAATGAGGATGGCTTAATTCAATACTCTGCAGGGGATGCTTTAGAAGGAACTAAACCAAAGTTTGTTGAGGGAGAGGGGAATTATGGAGAAAGACTGGTTAGTAACCCTGCTAATCAATCAAATAGTAATGAGGTATATATTGATAGAGATATAATGGTATTAGCCAATCCTGAAATAGCCAAATTGCCAGGATGGGTTATTGCTCTCGTAGCAGCTGGAGCTCTAGCTGCGGCATTATCAACTGCAGCTGGATTGCTTTTAGTAATATCCGCTTCAGTCTCTCATGATTTACTTAAGAAAACTTTTATGCCAAAAATTACTGAGAAACAAGAGCTTTTATATGCAAGATATTCTGCAGCAGTAGCTATATTAGTTGCGGGGCTGTTTGGAATATATCCTCCAGGCTTTGTAGCTCAAGTGGTAGCTTTTGCTTTTGGGCTTGCAGCATCTACAATTTTTCCAGCTCTATTTCTTGGTATTTTTTATAAAAGATTAAATATGCAGGGAGCAATCGCCGGAATGTTATCAGGACTAATATTTACTTCCTCATATATTATCTATTTTAAATTTATTAATATTGAACTTAATAGTGTACAACACTGGTTTTTAGGCATTTCACCTGAAGGTATTGGTTTTATTGGAATGCTTATCAATATTGTTATTGCTTTAACTGTCTCCAATTTTTACAGCAAGCCCCCAGAATATGTTTATGAAATGGTAGACGATATAAGGAGGCCTTAATGGATAAAAATGTTGCAATTATTGGTGCATCTGGAGCAATAGGGAATGCATTCGTAGAGCATTACTCTAAAGATCAATCGGTTAAAAATGTATATGCATTTTCAAGAAAACATAAAAGTTATAAAGATAAGAAAGTTCATAGTTTTGAGTTGGATATTGAAAATCAAGAAAGCATTCAAGATGCAGCAGAAGAAGTTAAAGATAACCGCCTAAATCATATTATTATTGCTACTGGAATTTTGCATTCTGAGAGCTTTGGCCCTGAAAAAAGTATTAAAGATATTAATTATGACAGCATGACTAAAGTTATGAGTGTTAATACGATTGGCCCTTCATTAATTGGGAGATACTTCATACCATTACTAAGAAAAGATACTAAGTCTGTCTTGGCCTTTTTAAGCGCAAGGGTGGGGAGTATTTCAGATAATAAATTGGGTGGCTGGTACTCATACAGAGCAAGCAAAACAGCACTTAATCAGATAATCAAAAACTTTAGTATTGAATTAAAAAGAACAAATCCAAATGCAA
>RGHK01000039.1 GCA_010024215.1 Pseudomonadota bacterium
ATTCTTATAATCACAGCTTGTAACAATCAAGATCAAAATACATCTATTGTCACTGAGAAAGTTGATTGGTCTAATGATAAAGCTTGTTCAATTTCAGTAGATGAAGCATTTATAAATAATATTATTAAAAATATGACCTTAGAACAAAAGGTTGGTCAAATCATTATGCCTGACATCGATGAAGTTACACCTCAAGATGCCAAACAATATCAGTTGGGAACCTTTTTGAATGGTGGAGGTAAATTCCCAAATAAAGATAAAAATAGTTCTGTAGAAGATTGGAAAAAATTAAGCGCAGATTTCTATAATGCTTCTCCAGTTGTTGACGGTATTGTAGTGCCTATTTTATGGGGAACGGACGCTGTTCATGGTCATAATAATGTAATAGGAGCAACAATCTATCCACATAATATAGGACTTGGTTCAACAATGAACCCAGATCTAATTCAAAAAATCGGTGAAGCCGTAGCTAAAGAAGTTCTCTCAACAGGTATACCGTGGACTTTTGCACCAACAATTGCTGTGCCGCAAAATGATTTATGGGGTAGGACATATGAGGGTTATTCCGAAAACCCAGAATTAGTATCTTTGCTTGGGGAGTCTATGATAATAGGTCTTCAAGGCGAGGGTGATGAATTCTTAGATGATAACCATGTTCTTGCTACCGCAAAGCATTTTCTTGGAGATGGCGGTACTCAAAATGGTATTGATCAAGGAAATACAATTTTAAGTGAACAAGATCTTAGAGATATTCACGGAAAACCTTATTTTGCAGCCATTGGTTCATGCATTCAGACTGTTATGGCAAGTTTCAATTCATGGAATGGTGATAAAGCGCATGGTAGCGAATATCTATTAAAAAATATTTTGAGAGATCAGATGGGTTTTAATGGTTTGGTTGTGGGCGACTGGAATGGACATGGTCAAGTTTCAGGTTGCTCTAAAGAAAATTGTCCACAATCATTTAATGCAGGTGTTGATATTTTTATGGCGCCTGATGAGTGGAAGCCTCTTTATAAAAATACACTAAAACAAGTTAAAGAAGGAGTAATATCCGTTGAAAGGCTTGATGAGGCTGTAAAAAATATATTATCTGTAAAATATTTATTGGGTATGTTTGATGGAAGAAAGCCTCATGAGTATCCATATAACTATATTGGTGATGTTAAGCATAGAGATATTGCAAGACAAGCAGTAAGAGAGTCGATAGTCCTTCTTAAAAACAATAACAAAACACTTCCTATCAGATCTGGCAAACATATCCTTGTTGTTGGAGATTCAGCTAATAAAATCACAAAACATATGGGTGGGTGGACTATCACTTGGCAGGGTCGAGAAAATAAAAATAGTGAATTTCCTAATTCTCAAAGTATTTATGAAGCTATTAAATCTAAAGTAGAAAATAACGGTGGTAGCGTTGAATTCTCCAATACATCAAATTATGACAAGAAACCTGATTTAGTTATTTTTGTTTATGGCGAAGATCCATATGCTGAAGGTGATGGAGATAGGAAGCATATATTTTTTGAAAACCAAGATACTAACTTCTTAAAATATATGAAAGATATCAAAGATCAAAAAATTCCATCTGTTTCTTTGTTTATTTCAGGGAGGCCGCTGATTGTGAATGAAGAGATTAATTTATCAGATTCTTTTGTTCAACTTTGGTTGCCTGGAACAGCAGTTGAGGGCATAACAGACGTCATATTTACTAATAGCAATGATGAAATTAATTATAATTTTAGTGGAAAATTATCTTATTCATGGCCCAAATATTCATATCAGACAAACCTGAACTATGGAGACGATGATTATAATCCACTGTTTCCATTTGGTTTTGGTTTAACCTACGATGAAAATAGTTATCTAAATATTATAGATACTGATGAAACTATCCCTCAAAAAGATGAAATTACTCTTTTCTTAGGTTCTGCATATCCATCATATAAAGAAATAGTTTCATATTTTGATTCAGATAAAAATGAGCAGATTTATGAAGGTATAAATGCAGATATTTATAAAAATGAAAGAGCTGGAATTTTGATATCAAAATTTGATTATAAGAAACAAGACGATGCAAAAAGAATTAACTTTGGTGAAATTGATGTCATGAAATTTTGGGAAATTTCTAGCGGATCTAGTGAAGATTTATCATACATGCCTAATGGTTATTTAGAATTAGTTATAAGAGCTCAATCAACATCAGACAGTAAAATTGAACTAATTTTGCAATGTTCAAAAAATCAAAATCAAATAAATATAACTGGAACCAAAGAATGCTATAAGTCCTTTGATTTATCTGAATTATTAACAAATAAACCAACTGATACATGGCAAAAAATAATAATGCCTTTAAGTTGTTTAAATAATAAAGACTTTGAAATATCATCTATAACTTCAAGAGCAAAATTAGCAACCAGAGGCGATTGGGTGATTGATATTCATTCAATTAAATATATAAACAGCATTGAGCCAAAAATCTGTAAATTATTATCATTATGAGTAAAGTTTTATTAATAGACATTGGTGGCACAAATTTAAGATATGCATATTCTGATGGTGATTTTTCATCTCTTAAGGAGACAAATAAAATTCAGCTTTCATGCATTAAGGGGTTTAATGAAATATTAAAAAATTTAATCGAAGATAAAGATGTTGATTCTTTGGTAATTTCAGTTGCCGGTCCAAAGATTAATGGATCAATAACGATGACTAATAGAGACTTTTCAATCAATGAAGAAGATATTAAAAATACTTTTAATTTTAAAACCTGCCATTTATTAAATGACTGGGAATCAATTGGGCATAGTTTGGCAGCATACGAAGATTCAGACATTGCAATTATTAAACAGGGTACAGAGTTTAATTCTAATAGTTTTTTTATTGGGCCAGGCACTGGTCTTGGTGCAGCACTCTTAATGGGCGATGATAGTGTAATTCCTACAGAAATTGGTAATACGACAGGTTTAACAAAAGCATTATTAAAAAATTACTCTATTGATAATACTGATCATTTTAGAACTTTAGAGGATGTTTTATCTGGCAAAGCAATATCTGATATCTATGAATACAAAACGGGAGAAAGGTTAAGCTCAGAGGACATCGTAAAAAGATATGGCTCTGATGATGAAATGGCTAATTATGTTATAGATGGATTTATAAAATCATTAGCAGAAACTATTTCAGATATGGCTCTAACCTTTATCTCTGGTAAAGGAATTTATATTGCAGGTGGGTTAATTAGATCAATTTTTAAAATAATGGATAAGGATAAATTTATCGAAAATTTTTATGGAGATAAAAAATTAGTTCATTTACAAATTTTAGAAATGATTAAGATTGGTATTGTTGAAAAAGAACATGCTTGTCTTCACGGCAATTTAAATTTTTATAAAAAAAATATAAATAAGGCTTAAGCAAATCATGAATAATAGAAAAGAATTATATCTTGGTGATAATCTTGTTAACTCATCCGATTTTGAAATATCTGGAAATGAGGTTGTTATTAATAATGAAAATTTTTATAAGATTTCTAACGTAAATAAAATGAGACCTTTTTTTATGAGCATTGTCAGTGCTTATGATCATTGGCTCTTTATTTCATCAACTGGTGCACTAAGTGCTGGAAGGAAAAATAGTAATAACGCACTGTTTCCATACTATACCGATGACAAGATAGCAGAATCTTTCGAGGTTACAGGTCATAAATCAATTTTTCACATACATAAAAATGATAAAACTTATTTATGGGAACCTTTTACAAAATCTTCTGAGCTAATTTATAAAACAAAACGAAATCTTTATAAAAATCTTAGAGGTAATAAGATTATTTTTGAAGAGATAAACAATGATTTAGAGATTAAATTTTCTTATCAATGGACCACTTGTGATAAGTACGGTTTTATAAAAACCTCATCAATAAAAAATTTGAGCGAAGAAAACATATCATTATCGATCCTTGACGGTTTTCAAAATATATTACCTTGGGGTCTCGATGAAGGCATTCAAGCCAATACAAGTAATTTAGCTGATGCTTATAAAAGAAATGAATTGGATCCTGATTCAAAAATTGGTATTTATGCTCTTAGCGCAACTATAGTTGATCGAGCAGAACCAAGCGAGGCTTTAAAAGCAAATACGGTTTTTCAAATTGGCTTTGATGAAAATAAAGTTTTACTATCATCACAACAACTGGATAGATTCAGGCAAGGACATGAATTAAAGGAAGAGTATGATATCAAAGCAGAAAGAGGCGCTTATTTTATAAATGCAGATTTTCTTTTAAAACCTGATGAAAAAAAAGAATGGTTGTTTGCTGCTGATATTAATAAGTCTTCTTCAGACATTGCTATCTTAAAGCAAGAAATACTTTCAAATAACAAACTCATTGAACAAATAAATTCAGAAATACTTAGCTCATCAAATGAGTTATATAAACTTGTAGGCTCCTCAGATGGTGTGCAACTTTCAACTGATAGAAGACGAAATATAAGACATTTTGCAAACACTCTTTTTAATATTATGAGAGGAGGAATTTTTGATAAAGATTATCAAATTGAAAAAGATGATTTTGTTAAATATATAGATAATGCTAATAAAAAATGCAGCATAAGTATGATTAAAATCTTTGCTGAGTGGCCAGACACTTTTGACTTATCTTTCTTAAGAGATTCAATTCAGAATAGTACATCTAGCGTATATAAAAGGCTGGCTACAGAGTATTTACCAATTAAATTTAGTCGAAGGCATGGCGACCCAAGTAGGCCTTGGAATAAATTTTCTATAAACACTCGTAATGACATAACGGGTGAAAAAGTTCTTGATTATCAAGGAAATTGGAGAGATATATTTCAGAACTGGGAAGCTTTGGCGTATTCATATCCGCAATTTATAGATGGGATGATATATAGATTTCTCAACGCTTCAACCTTCGATGGTTATAACCCTTATAGACTTACAAAAGATGGATTTGATTGGGAAACAATTGAACCAGATAATCCTTGGTCATATATTGGATATTGGGGTGACCATCAAATAATATACTTACTAAAATTTTTAGAATTTTCAGAAGACTATTTTCCTCAAAGACTTAACTCATTCTTAAATAAAAATGATTTTGTATATGCTAATGTTCCGTATGAGATTAAAGACTATAAATCGATATATAAAGATCCCAAAAATACAATCGATTTCAACTTTAAATTAGCAGATAAAATAGAAAAAGATAGATTAAAAGAGGGCGCTGATGGAGCAGCTTTAAAGAATTATCAGGGCTTTATTCATGAGGTAAATTTCTTTGAAAAAATCTTAACAACAGTTTTAGCAAAATTATCAAATTTTATTCCAGGAGCTGGTATTTGGATGAATACACAAAGACCTGAATGGAATGATGCTAATAATGCTCTTGTCGGGAACGGTGTCTCGATGGTCACTCTTTATTATTTAAGACGTTTTATAAATTTTTTTACAAAGGTACTTAAAAAAGATGAATCTAGATTTTTTGAGATTTCAACAGAGTTATTCCATTTTTTTGAGAAATTAAATAAATCATTTAGTTCAATTGAATTAAATATAGATGATAAAAATAGAAAGAAATTTGTTGATGAAATAGGTGAGGTCGCATCTGAATATAGAGAAAGAATCTATACTTCTTATTTTTCTGGTACAAAAGAATCACTAGATAAAGACAGAATAATTAGTTTTTTTGAAACAGTACAAGGTGTTCTTGAGCAAACAATTGACTCTAATAAAAGAAAAGATGGTTTATATCATGCCTACAATTTAGTTAATCTTGGAGAAAAAGAAATTAGTATCGATAGATTATCTGAAATGCTTGAAGGTCAAGTTGGCGTTCTAAGTTCAGGATATCTAACTCAAGAACAAAGCCTGTCTGTTTTAGATAGTTTAAAGAATAGTAATCTTTTCTGGGATGATCAATATAGTTATATTCTTTATCCTAATAAAGAACTGCTAGGGTTTTTAGATAAAAATGTCATTTCTAAAACTGATATCAATAAATCATCTTTACTGGTTGAGTTGCTTAAAGATGACAATCAACAAATTGTGGTAAAAGATATTAACAATAAATATCACTTTAATGGTTTATTTCATAATGCTGGATGTTTAATTGGTGAACTTACCAAATTGCCATCTAAATACGATGATCTTGTCAACAAAGACAAGGATCTTGTCTTAGAAATATTTGAAAATGTTTTTAATCATAAGTCTTTTACAGGCAGATCTGGAACTTTTTATGGCTACGAAGGACTTGGTTCTATTTATTGGCATATGGTTTCAAAACTTTTATTAGCATCAGCAGAAGTTACACAACAATCTATTCTTGAAAAGAGTGATCCAAAAATTATTGGAAGATTTTTTGATCATTACTTTGAAATTAATGAGGGTATTGGAGTTAATAAATCACCTGAATTATACGGAGGTTTTCCAACAGATCCATATTCTCATACTCCAAGAGGCAGAGGAGTTCAGCAACCGGGTATGACGGGTCAGGTTAAAGAGGATATTATCAGCAGGTTCTATGAATTAGGTTATTTCGTAAATGAGGGAAAAATTACCTTTGATCCAACTATTTTAAGAAAGACCGAATTTATTTCAGAAAAAAAATCTTTTAAATTCGTAAATTTAGAAAATGAAATAACCTATCTTGAATTAGACGAAGATTCATTAGCATATACCATTTGCCAAGTTCCCGTGGTTTATAAATTATCAGATAAAGAAGATATCAGAATTACATTTCACAACAATTCTGAAAAAATAATAGAAGGTCATGAATTAGATACTGAAAGTTCACAAGAAATTTTTAATAGAACGAATTTAATTAAAGCTGTATATGTAAGCGTTATAAAATGAAGAAAATAAGATATTTAATTATTTTTACATTTTTCTTAGCTTCTTGCGGCCAATCTGGAGACTTTAATATGAATAAAAGTGCGAAAGAATTTATTGGTAATCCTGACTATCCTGCAATTTCATATGGCGGGTATAGAGGTAAGTCGAGAGAAGAGCAGCCTTCAGTAGCAGATATTAAAGAAGATTTATACATAATGCATGCACAAGGATTTAGAGTATT
>RGHK01000040.1 GCA_010024215.1 Pseudomonadota bacterium
ATGCTGCAAAATTGATCTCATCTATAACTAAAGAAAATAAGAGAGATATTTATAAGCTTTTATTAGAATTAGATTAGCATCTATTTAAAAACTTATTATAATACTTTCGAGTTGGTTGGATGATCGCTAGCATTTGTTAGAGGAAAGTCCGGACTTCATAGAGCAGGGTGCCAGGTAACACCTGGGAGGCGCGAGTCTACGGAAAGTGCAACAGAAAGTATACCGCCAATTTCTGATTGGTAAGGGTGAAAAGGTGAGGTAAGAGCTCACCGCTTAAGTGGAGACAGTTAAGGCATTGTAAACCCCAACCTGAAGCAAGACCAAATAGAAATCCAATTAAGCTGCTCGCTTAGGATTTGGGTAGGTTGCTAGAATATTATGGCAACATAATATCAAGATAGATGATCATCTTTTAACAGAATCCGGCTTATAGACCAACTCACTTTCTATATCATTTATATAGTGTGAAAAAGTGTGTAAATGTGTTGCAAAGTGTGTAAAAAGGCTTTATATTTTAATCCATGTATGGATTTAATGTAGTTTCACTTGATCAAAAGGGTAGATTAGCAATACCTGCTAAATATCGTAATACTCTTTTGGAAAATAATGAGACTCAAATTGTCATTACCAAAGATCCACAATACCCTTCTCTAAAGATATATCCAAAATCTCAATGGATTAAAATTTCATCAAAACTTGAATCACTTCAAGGCCTTGATCCTATTGTACGAAATCTTCAATGGACAATTTTAGGAAATGCAAGTGTAACTGAGTTTGACCCTGGTGGAAGAATGTTAATTTTAATTCCGATTGAGCTCAGAAAATATGCAGACTTAGTTGATCAAAAGCAAATATCTTTAATAGGTATGGGTAATAAATTCGAAATTTGGAATGTAAATAATTGGGAAATGAGACAAACTGGTGGATCATTAGCAGCTGAAATTTTAGATGTTGTTCTTCCAGAAAGTATCAAATCAATGTCTTTTTAATAGGGGTTTAAAATGAATTTTGAAGTAATAGGACAAGCAGTAGAAAACGCTAAAATTAAAGTTGTTGGAGTTGGTGGAGCTGGCGGGAATGCAGTCATACATATGATCAATCACAATATAGAAGGTGTCGATTTTATCTGTGCAAATACTGACACCCAGGCTTTATCTCAAGCTGATGGAGCAATTACTCTTAAATTAGGAAATGGATTAACTAAAGGCTTGGGTGCTGGAGCTAACCCTGATGTCGGTAGAAAAGCAGCAGAAAGTGATAGATCAGCTATAGAAGAGCTTTTAGTTGGTGCAGACATGATTTTTATTACTGCTGGCATGGGGGGTGGTACAGGAACTGGAGCTGCTCCGGTTGTTGCATCTATTGCAAAAGAGCTTGGAGCTTTAACAGTCGCAGTTGTAACAAAACCATTTAAATTTGAAGGCAAAAAAAGAATGTCGGCGGCTGAAAAGGGCTTAGCAGCTCTTGTTGAAGAGGTAGATAGCTTGGTAACCATACCAAATCAAAAGTTATATGAAATTCTTGGAGAAGATACTGCTATGCAAGATGCATTTGCAAAAGCAGATGATGTATTAAAAGGTGCAGTTCAAGGAATATCAGATATTATTTTGAAAAAAGGTCATATAAATGTTGACTTTGCCGATGTAAAAACCGTTATGTCAGAAAAAGGCATTGCTATGATGGGCACTGGAAGAGCAAGTGGTAAGAATCGAGCGGAAGCTGCAGCAACTCAGGCTGTTAGAAGTGAGTTGCTTGAAGACATTAATTTAAAAAATGCTAGAGGTGTCCTAGTTAATATTACTGCAGCAAAACCTACGTTAGGTGACCAAGCAGAAGTTGCTGATATCGTTGAAGAAATAGTTCATGAAGATGCAAATATTATTTATGGTTTAGTTTATGACGATACTGTTAAAGACGATTTATTAGTAACTATTGTTGCAACTGGGGTAGATCAAAGATCGCCAAAGTTAGTAATAGATAATCAACCTACTATGCAACTTAATCCTGTTGGACTTAATAAATCTCAAACAATTCAAGAAGGTGGCACATCGTCTGCAGCGGAAATTGATTTCCTTGATGTGCCAACCTTTATGAGAAAGCAAGTAGATTAAAATGCTACATTTTCCAGTACTGCTGGAAGAGTCAGTTGATTTCTTACTTCATAAACATAATGGACATTTTATTGACTGTACCTATGGAAGAGGAGGTCATACAAGTGAGATTCTTAAAAGAATCAAATCAAACTCCACTCTTACATCATTTGATAAAGATCCAGATGCCTATGCGCATGCCAAAAATATAAAAAATAAAAATTTCCAGATAATCCAGGATTCTTTTGGTAATTTAGAAAAGTATTTCTCACCAAATTCTATCGATGGAATTTTATTTGACTTGGGTACATGTTCTACTCATTTTGATAATTCAATAAGAGGTTTTAGCTTTATGCGCGAAGGACCACTAGATATGAGGTTTGACAATAAACGTGGAGAGCCTTTATCAAAGTGGATTAACTATGCTGATGAAAATGAGATCAAAGAAATTCTTTATAAATATGGAGATGAAAAGCATGCAAAAATAATATCTAGGGCCATTATGGACTATAGGAAAGAACACCAGTTTAAAACAACTACAGAACTAGCAAATTTAATTGTTGAAATTTACCCCGATAAAAATATTAAAATTCACCCAGCAACCAAATCCTTTCAAGCATTTAGAATTTATATTAATGATGAGTTAAATGAGTTATCTAATGCATTAGTCCAAGCAGAAAACATTATAAAAAAAGATGGAATAATTGTTGTTATTTCTTTTCATTCTCTGGAGGATGGAATTGTTAAAAATTTTTTTAAACCTCAAATTAAAAACTATCCAAAAGACATTCCGTTAAATATTTCAGAACTTAAATCATTTGAGTGTATTGCAAAAAAGATCAGACCATCCAAGAAAGAACTAGAGCTAAATAACAGATCAAGAAGTGCAATAATGCGAGTTTTTAGGAAGCTATGAGCTTAAATCATTTAATAATACTTTTTACCTTAATATTGTTGTTAAGCTTTTTAGGCATTGAAAAAATTAAATTATCATTTGAAATAAATAGACTAAATACTAATCAACAAAATTTATTAAAAGAATATGAGACTTTTAAGGATAAAAATTTAAAATTGGTTACGCAATCTTATACAAATAACTCACCAGCTAATATTGAAAGACAAGCTAAACAAGATCTTGGAATGATTAAAAAGAAAGCAAAAAAAATCTATTTGAATATCAATAATGAAGAAAAGTAATTTTATTAATTGGAGATTATTTTTTATATGTTTTTGCTTTGTTGGCGCAATTTTTTTAGTCATTTATAAAATTCTTTCTGTACAAATTGAGGATAGTTTGTTTCTACAGAATGAAGGAAAAAAAAGATATATAAAGTACAGAGATAATAATCCTGTTAGGGGTGCTATATATGATCGAAATAAATTTCCGTTAGCAGTCTCAATCGTTAATTATGACTTATACGCATTAAACGGTTTAAATATTGATAATTATTTAAGATTAAAAGATATCTTAAACCTTGAAATAGAGCTTCAAATTAATGGGCCATTTAAAAAAAAGACTCTTTTAAAGAGATCATTAACCTCTGAGCAACAGAAAGCAATTAAAAGTCTAAGAATTGATGATATTGAAGTAGAAGAAAGACACAGTAGACATTACCCAATGGGCGAACAAGTAGCTCCTCTAGTAGGCTTCTATGGTAAGGATAAGGCTCAAGAGGGAATTGAAAAAAGTTATGATTCAATTCTTTCTGGAGTAAGTGGAAAAGAAAAGTTTTATACAAATGCCAAACAAGAAATTATTTCAAAACCTATTGAAGTAAATAAAACAATTAAAGGAAAAGATATTTATTTAACAATTGATTCAACCATTCAATTTTATTCATATAAATATCTTGTTGAAACTATCATTAAAAATAAAGCAAAAGCTGGAACAGTATTGGTTTTTGATAATTATCACGGTGAAGTTTTAGCGGTTGCAAGTTACCCATCATATAATCCAAATAACCCAAATAGATCAGTACAAAAAAATAGAGCATTAGTTGATGCATATGAGCTAGGTTCTGTTTTAAAACCAATAGTTTTTTCTGTGGCTGTTGATAAAGGAATAATAAATCCTGATATGACTATTGAAATACCGAGAAGAATTCAACTTAATAATAAGATTATTTCAGATACTAAAAATTATGGCCAACTTACACCAAAAGAAATAATTGCATATTCAAGTCAAGTTGGCGCGTCTCAAATAGCGCTAAAACTTGGTTACGATAGCTTAATCGAAAATTTTTATAAATTTGGGTTTAGTAAACCAATTTCAATAAATTTTCCTTCAGCAGCATTTGGATTAATTAATCGCAAAGAAAGAGTTTCTGATAGGGAGCTTGCAAGTTTAGGATATGGATACGGTTTTACTATAAGCCCTTTTCAAATTGCTTCTGCATACTCAACTTTTGCAAATAAAGGTATTCGTAAAGATTTTAAATTATTATTAAATGATGAGGTTACATCTCAAAGAATCATTACTGAAAATGCTGCTCAACACACATTAGATGCTCTTAAACAGGTTGTAAAAATTGGTACCGGAAAGAAAGCAGAGGTAAGTGGTTTTTCAACAGGGGGTAAAACTGGAACAGTACATAAAACAGTCTCTGGGTCAGGTTATGCTGATGACTTGTATCGTGCATCTTTTGTTGGAATTACTCCAATTTCTTCTGAAAAATCATTAACAATATTTGTGTCTATCGAAGACCCTGGTTTGAACGCATATTCTGGAGGAATGATTGCTGCTCCTCTTTTTGCTGAAATAGCAGAAAGCTCCTTAAATTATTTAGGCTATATTGAAGATGAGTAAATTTGAAGATATTTTGGAGATAAAGCTTCCTCCTGACATCAAAATTTTAGGTGTTACAAATTCAAGTAAAAAGGTTAAAGATAATTTTATTTTTTTTGCCTTAAATGGACGCAAGAATCACGCCAGTATTTACATTGATGAAGCTATTGAGAATGGAGCATCTATAGTTATTCATAACGATAAGACATATGACTCAAATTCAGAAAAGGTTATTTATGTTGATGATTTAGAGGCCAAATCAAGCACAAAAATTATCAAATTTTTAGAAGCATATTATGAGCTATTTGATACTTCAAATAATACTTACTATGCCTTTACTGGTACTAATGGAAAAACAACATCGGCTTATTTATGTCACCAGTTATTAGCAAGTCAGGGTAAAGATTCTTTATATATCGGAACTATTGGAACCCAATATAATTATAGCGAGATAGACCAATCAGTTTCAAAAAAAACAACTCCAGATATTTTTGAGTTATTTGAAATTTTTAAATTCTATGAATTAGAAAATCCCATATCAATCTGTATAGAAATTTCTTCACATGCAATTGATCAGAATAGACTGCAAAATATCAATTATTTTACAGCCGCATCAATCTTAAATATTGGCTCAGATCACTTGGACTATCATAAAAGTATTGAGGAATACGCTAGAACAAAATTTAGATTATTTGATATTGAATCTAACTTAAAATTAATTGATTTAGATACCTATAAAAAATTTAACTTCAAGGAGATAGATAGTCTAACAACCATCTCAAACAATAATTCTGCTGCAAATATTTTTTACAATATTGATAGTTGTGATATAAAAAAATCTACCTTTTCTATTTTTGATAAAGAAAAAAATACATATCACTTTGAAACCTCTCTTTTCCCCAAATTTAATATTTCAAATTTGATTTTCGCCATATGCTCAACTGGATTATCTTCTTTTAAAATAGACTCCGTTAATAATTTAGATTTTTTGACTCTTCCAAAAGGAAGAAGTGATTTAATTGATAATATTGAGGCAAATATTATTATTGACTATGCCCATAATGCAGATGGATTTGAGTTTTTTCTTTCTTCAATTAAGGATTATTTTAGAAATTTAGTTGTAGTTTTTGGTTGTGGAGGAGATAGAGACAGATCTAAAAGATCAAAAATGTTGATGAGTGCTTTCAAATTTAGTAATGATGTTATCTTCACTTCAGATAATTCACGAAATGAGAGCTTTGAAGATATATTAAGTGATGCGCTGGATGGATCTGTTAATAGGGATGACATTACAATTATCGAAAACAGAAAAGAGGCAATAATTTATGGTAGCTCTATAATCAAAGAAAATGATTGTTTAGTTATTCTTGGTAAAGGACATGAAGAAACACAAGAAATTAAAGGTAATGTCATGCATTTTAGTGACTATGAGGTAGTTGATGAGATTTATAACTGATTCGAATGATTTATCGGTATTTTTAGGTCAACCCGTTAAAAAGAATTTAAAGATAAAGGGGATTTCTATTGATACAAGAACAATTAAAAAAGAATATTTATTTATAGCAATTAAAGGAGAGGTTTTAGATGGAAATGATTATATATTTGAGGCTATAAAAAAAGGAGCATCTCTAGTTATTACCGACAGACTGGAATATAAAGGTCATAAAAACAAAAAAATTATATATGTAAATAATTCATTAATAGCTCTCAAGAAAATATCCAAAAATATCTTAAAGACATACAAAGGAAATATTATTGGTATAACAGGAAGTAATGGAAAAACTACCACTACAAAGATTGTCTCCAATACTTTAACAAAAAGCTCATCAACTATAAAAAACTTTAATAACGAAATCGGAATGCCATTAAGCATTTTCCATGCTAATAAAAAATCAAAAAATTTAGTTATTGAAATGGGCGCAGCTAAATCTGGAGACATAAACTATTTAAGCTCTATTCTTAAACCAGATATTGGAATAATTACCAACATAGGCAATTCACATTTAGAAAATCTTAAAAATATTAATGGAGTTTTAAAAGTTAAATCTGAATTAATTCCAAACATCAAAAAAGGTGGCTATTTAATTGTTCCAAATGATAATTTAAATTATCTGCAATTTTGGAAGCAGAAATGTAATGATGTTCATATGATTACATTTGGGAAAAATAAAAATGCTGATTTTTATCCTGAAAATATCAAGTCT
>RGHK01000005.1 GCA_010024215.1 Pseudomonadota bacterium
TAGTAGCCATGGAGCAATAATGTTCAAGGGATTTGTTATTGCATCTAATCTAGTATTAATTTTTTTCATTTTTGGTTAGTTTTCTAAAAGTATATCCTTGTCTTCGCAAAGAGCAAATCCATTAATTCCAATAAAATTATCTAACTCATCCATACCAATATCAATATGAGCAAATATTTGTCCACTTGAGGAAACGCGTTCTTCATTAATACACCCCATTCTGAATAACTTTGAACGAATTTTTCCTAAAGATGACTCTAAAGATACCCAACCCTTATATATCCCATTGAATAACATTGTATTAATTAAATCTCTTAATTCATCTATACCATTATTATTTTCAGCTGAGATCCATGCTTCTTTTAAGTTCTCAGATTTTAGTGTACTAATTGATAGTTCATTTTTTAAATCACATTTGTTGTTCACTAAGATTTGGGGGATGTTTTCTAAATTTAAATCTTCTAAAATTTTATTTACTTCGATTGCTTTTTGTTTTCTATCTATATCTGAGATATCGACTACATGCAGAAGTAAGTCTGCTGATTTAAGCTCATCAAGAGTTGCCTTAAATGATTCTATAAGTTGGGTGGGTAACTGAGATATGAATCCAACAGTATCTGAAAATAGTATTGGACCAAGTTCAGGATTCATATTTTTTCTAGTTACTGAATCCAAAGTTGCAAAAAGTTTATCTTCAGCCTGCTGTTTACTGTTAGTAAGACAATTGAAGAGCGTAGTTTTTCCTGCGTTAGTATAACCAACTAGCGCAACCAATTTATTTCTACTTTTTTTTCGAGAATAACTGTTTAGCTGTTTTTGTTTATGCGCCTTGTCTAAGCGATTTTTAAGACGTTTAATTCTATGGGCAATTAATCTTCTATCAGTTTCAAGCTGTGTTTCACCAGGGCCTCTTAATCCTATACCACCCTTCTGTCTTTCTAAGTGAGTCCAGCCTCTAATTAGCCTGGTTGATAAATGATTAAGCTGAGCCAGTTCAACCTGGAGCTTACCAATATGTGTTGTAGCTCTTGAGGCAAATATATCTAATATTAGTTCAGTTTTATCTATTACTCTTATTTTTAAATATAGCTCTAAGTTTCTAGCCTGCGATGCTGAAAGCTGATGGTTTACTATAGCAAGATCTGCTTTAGAACTTTTTACCTTATTCTTAATTTCTTCTAATTTTCCTTTGTTAATGAAGTGGCTAATTGATGGCTTCAATTGCTTGCTAATACTTTTATCAACTATTTCTGCGCCTGCAGAAATAACAAGCTCATTAAATTCTTCAAAATCTTTTTCAAGCTCCTGACCAGTCTTTAATGATTCGACCTCAAGGAAAATAATTAAGGTTTTTGAGATTAGATTTTGTTCAACAATCATATATTTGAGATTATTGTAGAGATTTTATAAAAATTTGTTAATATTATTTTAATATCATTAAAAATTCTTTTAGGAGATTATTTATAGATAGAGGAGAAAGAGCAAGAAAATCAGCAGCTGCTAGTTCAAAGAGAAAAACTGTAAGAGAAATTAAGAAAAAAAGACTTAATAAAATTTACAGAGAATTACGAAAAGCTCGAAAAAAATAAAGTAAAACTTTGAAAATAGCATTCTAAAAGTACTTATTATAAGTAATAGGGATTTATATAATTAAAAAATGATAGATAAAATCTTAGATAAAATAGCCGCAAGAATAGATAAATACATACCTTTGATAATTGTTATCTTGTCATTATTTATAGCGAGTATTGTCTAAGTTTTAAAACTTTTTCTTTTGCGTCTCACATATACCTGAAGCTGAAATCTCAATCTTTGGATTTTTATTCTTTGTCCCATCTTTTTTATTCAGCCATATGTCGCCAGAAATCTGGCCCTTTCCCGTATACCAATTAAATGTATTAGATATACTATATGCTTCGACTTGATAATCAGGAAAAATTGGATGTGTTTGTTCTGCATCCATTGAATGCTCAACAGTAATACCGGTACTAGAATTTGTTGCTGACCAACTAGCATCTGGGTTAATCCAAATGGGAGATGGTTCAAGAGTAAACTTTAATGATTTAAATGACTCTTCTTCAGAGTCAACTTCCCAATATTGAACGATATAGATTTTATCTTTTTGCCAGTCTTCTTCAGCAAAGTTAGTTTTTGCTCTTTGTAATAAAAATAAAGATTGCTGTGTTTGTCGAGCTAGATTTTTAAAGATCTCTATACCCTCTGATAGATATGTTTTTTTTATATCTTTATAGGTTACAGAATATGTGCCATCTAATTCACATAAAATTTTGCTAGTTTTTCCAAACACAGGAAAAACTAAAAAACACAATAAAAAAAATCTAACTTTCATTAGTGTATTTTAATTTAACAAATACACTTAGGCCATGGTCCCAACAAAATGAGGGACCACTATTTTTTTAATTTAAAAAATTACGCTTTATCGCCGTATTCTTGCATATGCTTCGCAATTCTTTCGCTGCTTCCATACATAAAATGATTCTCCATTTTTTCTCTGTATTTGCTTGCAGGGACAGTCAACCCTGCAGCTTCAGCAACCTCTCTAATATGCATTGGGGTAGCTCCACAACATACACCAAGGTAATTAATGCCCAATTCATACGCTTCTTTTCCAAATTCACGTATTTCGTATCTGTTGCAATATAAAGGATCTAAAGCAGTTGGGAATGTTCTTCCATGAGGAGCCGGACATGAACACCCATTATCATCTGGAAGATTAAAAAAAGTTGGATGTTCGTTTGTTGTTCTGAATGGAAGAGGTAAGGCAGCCATATGACACTTTAAAATCTTCCTAGCCTCTCTTAGATAAGGCATCATAGTATCAGGTCCTCTAAAGCAA
The DNA here is from genome assembly GCA_010024215.1 of Pseudomonadota bacterium. Classification (GTDB taxonomy): domain Bacteria; phylum Pseudomonadota; class Gammaproteobacteria; order Magnimaribacterales; family D2472; genus SCGC-AAA076-P13. Next base: position 2,858 of record RGHK01000005.1, read on the forward strand.
TTCATTCCAACTACATCTGCACCTCTTTGCTCGAGCTCTTTCAAGGTATCAATAATAGACACCCCATCCCTCATTTCATTTTCAGCCATTGGAGCAATTGTAATCACTGATGGGAGACCAGCTTTTTGAATAATCTCAAGTGCTGTATAAGCTTCTTCGGCGTAATAAAAAGTTTCACCTACTAACATGTCAGCTCCCTCATCTACTGCCCAATCAACCATTTCACTGAACATTCGATAAACTTCTTTCTGAGAGTCTTTATCATCAACATTCCAAATATTGGAATTAGATATATTTCCAGCCATCAAGTTTGGTTCACCACCACCAATTGGGTTATCGGCAACTTTTTTTGCAATTTTTAAAGCAGCTCTATTTAATGGCTCCAAGAGTTCTTCTTTACCAATAACTCTCATCTTTTCTCTATGGCCATTGTATGTAAATGCTTCTACAACATCTGACCCTGCATGTTGAAAGTCTTTGTGTAAATTTTCTAAAGCTTCAGGATGTTCTAATGCAACCATTGGTACAAACTCACCAGATGCAAGATAACCTCTTTTTTCAACCTCAAACAAGAATCCCTCAGCACAAATTACCGGTCCCCCGTTTAATCTTTCTATTAATTGTCTTTTCATAAAATCCCCTCCATAAAAAATACTTATGTTTGTAAATAAAACATTTCAAATTAAATCCTGGGAATAATTTCCTTTTTAGCGCTTTCTTTTTGTTCGCGGTAATAGGATCAAATCACGGTTTCTTATATTGAGAGCAATTTTGATACTTATTTAAAGAGTTTTTTAGATTATTGAGATTGGTACTTGCTTGCCCAAAATTTATCTAAAATAAAATACCAAACACTGTTTAAAAGCGGTTCTACTATTGCATCTGTTATAGCTTCTTTAAAACCAGCACCAGTAAAGTACATTACACAAGATGCGGCAATGATGAAGTGCCCAATTGTATAAATAATTGTTCTAAGTATAGTGCCTCTATTTGCTCTATAAACCCTTTGAATGGGTGCATTGAATAGCATTACTGATTTCTTTATTTGCTCAATCATTATTAGATTTCATATATTGAATTAACTATAACAAATAATATTTATGGTATTGAAAAAAATCTTCCTTCAACTATGGTACCCATAATCTTAATATTCTTAATATCAAGCGAATCTATTGTTAATGGATTGGCAGACAAAATTGTAAAATTTGCATTTTTTGCGGGAGTAATAGAGCCATAATCATTTTCAATTCCAAGAGTATAAGCAGAGTTTAATGTAACTGCTTTCAATGCTTCATATGCTGTAATTTGTTGATTAGGTCCAGCAACTAACCCTGAATAATTTATTCTATTGATTGCTGAATGCATCAAAGCAAGTGGTGATGCTGGAGCCATAGGCATATCTGAATGAAGGGATAAAGTGATATTGGCATCCAAAACATCTCCAAGCCTTACCATTTCTTGAGATCTTTCATAACCTACACCTTTGCGGCTATATAAATCAGATAAAACATCAACATAATATGGATTTGCGCTTACTATAACTCCCATATTTTTCATTCTTTCAATCTGGTCATAAGCGGAATATCCAAAATGAACTATAGTTGTCCTATGATTAATACGTGGTTTTCTTTTAAGATTTCTTTCTAAGACATCCAATATACGATCAAGACCTGCATCTCCATTTTGATGAATATGAATCTGATATCCATTATCCCAATATAACTTGAATGCTTCTTGAAATACGGCATCCTCCATTAACCATGCTCCCTGATGACCATCAAGATATCCATCTCTTAACATCATGTTTTGTGAATACATAGCTCCATCAGAAAATAACTTAATATGCTTAGGTAAAAACTCTACCTTTCCAGAGCCCCATAATAATTGCTCCTCTGTCTTTTCTAGTAAATTATGAAAATTAACATTTTCCAACATATAAAGTGCGCTTGGAATATATAAGGATCTAAATGGAGTATCAATATCACCAAAGACGTAATTTTTTACTTGTTGAATATTTTTATCGTACATGGACCCAGGATTTGCGATTAAGGTAATGCCATTTTTATGAATATATTCCTCTGTTTTTTGTAGTCCTGAAATAATTCTTGATGGTTCAGCAAGATATTTCATAATTTTTGGCATGACTGCTATCAAACCTCTTTCTGAAAAATGTCCTTCATCTATATTTGCAAACTTCCTATCCTCTTCACTTAAGTTAATTAAATCCTCTACGCTGATATTGAAAAAATTTAATGCAGCAGTATTTAAAATGAACTCATGAAAAGATCTATGTATTACTAAGATAGGTTTATCTTGAGAAATACTATCTAAATTTTCTCTTGTTAGTTTGCCATGAAAATAATGATGAAAACCCCATGTAACAATTGGTTGATTTCCATCTTTATTTGAAATTACATCAGATAATTTTTTAATGTATGCTTCTCTTGATCTGACTCCAACACTTTTTTTATCAAGAACTGTCCAGTCATCTATTGCTACTATTTCAGAATTCATAGTTATAGCTGCAAGTAAAGGATGTATATGATGCTCAATAAACCCTGGAACTATGACATGATTTTTATGCTTTTTATCAACTTGAGCAGATGGAAATTGTTTAACAAGTTCTCTGTATGTGCCGAGAGCATGAATTTTATTATTTCTGATATAAATTGCTTCTACATTTTTATATGCAGGATCTAAAGTTACTATTTCTTTTGCTGTAATGATTATATTATTTAGATTTTCAGAATAAATATTTACTGAAATTAATATTACTAAAGCTAAAAAATATTTATTCATAAACACATGCTATCAGTTTTTATGTATCCATGCTCTCAATAGTTTTTTTTAGGGTAAAATCTCAGATGTAAACATCTTTTTTAGAAATTGCTTTATGCAAAACATCCAGGAACTTATTAATAAACTTACTACAGAAGAAAAAATCACGCTTTTAAGTGGCGCTGATGCCTGGCATACATGCGAAATTAAAAGATTAAATATACCGAGTTTGAAGATGTCTGATGGTCCAAATGGAGTAAGAGGTGATGGTAAATCGGGCAAAGCTTCTGCATGTTTTCCATGTGCTATCTCCGTTGGCTCAACATGGAATATGGGCCTTATATATAAATTAGGTGAAGAGCTTGCAGAAGAAGCTAAAATAAAAAATGTTGATGTTCTCCTCGGCCCTACAATTAATATACACAGACACCCTCTTGGAGGAAGACATTTTGAATGCTTTTCAGAAGATCCCTTTTTAACAGGCAAAATAGCAATAAATTATGTTAAGGGTGTTCAATCTAAAGATGTAGCAGCTTGTTTAAAACACTTTGTCGGAAACGATACTGAATTTGAAAGATATTCTGTAAGTTCAAATATTGATGAAAAAACTTTAAGAGAAATCTATCTTTTGCCATTTGACATGGCTATTAATGAAGCTAATGCTCAAGTTGTAATGAGTGCTTACAATAAGCTTGACAACATATATTGTAGCTCTCACAAAAATCTGCTTGTAGATATCTTGAAAGATGAATGGGGATTTTCAGGTTATGTTGTTAGTGATTGGGGCGCTGCGACTGAAACAATTGAGAATGCAATTGGTGGACTTGACTTAGAAATGCCTGGCCCAGCTAAATCATGGGGCTCAAATTTGTTAGATGCTGTTAACAATAAAGATGTTCCGATCGAGTGTATTGATGACAAAGTCAAAAGAATACTAAATGTAATGAATTTTACAAAAAGATTTGAAAAAAATTCCAATATAAAAGAGCAAACTCGTGAAAATGATTCACAAAGAAAACTTCTTAAACAAGCTGCTCAGGAAGGTATGGTTCTTCTAAAAAACGAAGGAGTTTTACCGCTTAACAAAGATATCTCCTCAATAGGAATTATTGGGCCTAATGCCAAAAAAGCCCAAATTATTGGAGGAGGAAGTGCTACTTTAGTCCCCTATCATGAATCTCATCCTATAGAAGCTCTAACAAACTGCTTGAGTAAAAATACTACAATTAAATATTCAAAGGGGTGTCATACATATCGCTACTTACCTGAAATAAATAGCTCTTTAACTAAAGAAAATGGTTTTTTAGTTGAATATTTTGATATGGCAAAAGGTAGTGAAAGTCTTATCTCGAGCAAAATTCTAAAAGGAAGTAAGTTTTGGATATTTGAAGGTTTTGCAAAGGATATTATTGGTGGTAAAGATAGGCCTGATGTTCTTGTTAAATTTTCATGTAGATATACTCCGGATATTTCTGGAGAACATGAATTTGAAATTTTTGCTATTGGGAAAAGTAAATTATTAATTAATGGCGAAGAGATAATTGATAATTGGACAAATCCAATTCCTGGTGACGCATTTTTTGCTCATGGGACAAAACCACAAAGAGGTAGTGAGTTTCTTGAGGAAAATAAAGAATACAAAATAGAGATTCAATATAAGTTTGAAGGAAATTTTCCAGCAATATATATTGGCTGCCAGCCCCCAGATAAAATTAATTTATTTGATGAAGCTTTAAATATAGCAAAAGAAGTTGATCAAGTTATTCTAATTGTTGGAACTAATTCAGACTGGGAAACCGAAGGAAATGATAGAACTGATTTTAATCTTCCAGGAATGCAGAACCAATTAATTGAAGAAATAATAGATATTAATCCAAATACTGTCGTCGTTCTCAACACAGGTTCGCCAGTTAATATGCCGTGGGCAAATAAAGCAAAATCGATTATTCAATCCTGGTATGCTGGACAAGAATATGGAGAAGCATTAGCAGAAATATTAATAGGAAAATTTAACCCTTCTGGAAAATTGCCCACTACATTTCCAATAAGAATTGAAGACACTCCAGCATTCAAACATTATCCAGGTAAAGATCTTCAAATGAATTATGATGAGAAATTATTTGTAGGATATAAATGGTATGATCGTGAGAAAATTAAAACATTGTTTCCCTTCGGGCATGGTCTTTCTTATACACAATTTAAATACACTGATTTAAAAGTTGAAGCTTTAAATAATAATAACTTTGTTTGTTCATATAGAGTAACTAACACTGGTAAACAAGCTGGAGATGAGATATCTCAATGTTATATAAGTTTTAAGGACCATAAAAAATCAGATCCATACAAAAAACTTCAAGGGTTTGATAAGACATTGATAGAACCCGGCGAAACAAAAGAAATTCAAATAAAAATTGAATCTAAGAGTTTTAAAACATGGAATATTTCTAAGCATAATTGGGTAATAGAAAAAGGTGTATACGAAATACTTATTGGTGCATCTTCAGAAGATATTAGATTGAGAGATGAAATTATTCTATAGATAATCTTTTTATTTCATCAGCATTTAAATTAACTGTTGATGCAAATATTGAGCTATCTAATTCATTTATTGTTCTTGGTCCAATTAAAGGAAATATCAATGATGATCTTTGAATAACGTAACTCAAAGCTACTTCAATAGGCTGAATATTTCTTTCTTTGGCGATTTGAAAACATGATTCCCTTCTTTGCAGATTTTTATCACTGTGCCACACTCGCTTCTCTTCTTCTAATGATGGGTTTGAAAAATGATCATTTGTAGCAACTTCTTTTTTCTTTATAAAAAAACCTCTAGCTGTGCTTGACCAAGGAAATAATTTAATTTTGTTATTGAAGACATATTCTAAATAATCATCATTCATACCAATACATCCATCCCAAACTGGACGCATCATTTCTGCTAAACTGTAATTATTACTTAAAACTGAAAATGGTTCTTTGTTGTTCTTAAGTGCATAGTCTCTTGCATCAGAAAAACGTTCTAATTCCCAATTTGATGCACCAATAGACTCAACCAATCCTTCTGACCTAATCTCATCAAGTGCATCAATAAATTCTGCGGCCGGTATATCTTTGTTATCTCTATGAAGGCAATATATATCAATTTTATTTAAATTTAATCTATCTAAAGACTCTTCAATTTGTGGTTTAATAAATTTTGGTTCGCAATCAGGAGTATGAGCACCCTTACCTAGCACAGTTACTTTATCTGAAAGGTTTCTAGAATTAATCCAATTTCCTAAATACCTGTCACCATAACCATTATTATAAATATATGCTGTATCAAAAATTCTTCCGCCAGCTCCATAAAAATAATCAAACATAGTGAACGCATGTAGCTCTGATGTTTGGTTATCACAACCCAAAACAAGCCTTGAATAGCTTTTACTTTTTCCATCAAAAACAATTTTGTCTAATTTACGTGTTTGATTCTTGTAAAAATTAGACTTAACAATTGGTGAAATAGATGTAGAGCTATATGGACACTGAATATCTAACTCTTCTCTCCATTTGTCTAGCCACAACATGATACTTTGAGAGTCTGAATGAGAGACTAGCTCAGACTCACATCTGCCATCAATTATATTTTTTGATGCATGATCAATCTCTCTTGTAAAAAGACCTATTTCATCTTTGTAAAAAATTTCATTGTATAAAATATCGTCCTTGAAAATTTGGATAGATGAGCCTCCATCTTGAAATTGTCCGCAGTGCCAAGGTTGGCTCACGATTAATTTTAGATTGCCGCTTATTATTTCAAGACTATTAGAAAATTCTTCATTAATAGCACATGAGATATTAGCTTCAATATTATTATCAAAAATTAAATGTGCATGTGATTGTAGATCTACACCTGTATCATCTATTTGGCCGGTGGCTTTTATACTTTTTGGAGCAGCATATGGCTCATTTAGTATTTTACCTGCCAATAATTTAACCATGGACAATGGATAGCAACCAACATCTAAAATTGCGCCTCCTCCTAACATTGGATTCCTAAGCCTATGTTCTTTCGAAATTTCAGCACAAAATCCAAAAGAACTATTAATAAGAATTTTATTTTTTGAATTTTTAAATATGTCTAAATTTTCGATAATATTTAAAGTCTGTGGATGGGTTCTATACATATAGGCCTCCATCAAAAACATTCCGGCATCTTTTGCAAGACCAAAAAGCACCATGCTTTCTAGATGGTTTATTGTTATAGGTTTTTCACAAAGAATATGCTTCTTATGTTTAATGGCCTCAATAACGTATTCAAAATGTGAGCTATGTGGAGTTGCAATATAAACAGCATCGATTGCTTCAGAAGATATAAATAAATCAATATCGTTATAGCAATCAATTTTAAACTTTGATGAGAATTGTTCTAAGGTCGAATTATTTCTCCCATAAACAGAAACCAAATTAGAATATTCACAATGCTGGATTGAATGCGCAAAGGCATTTGCTATAGAGCCAGTCCCAATAATTCCCCATCTAACTTTAGGCATCTTGAGTCTTTCTTACTCTAATTTCATCAATTAATTTTTGATGGAACTTTTTATCAATAGGATAAAAGTAGACTAAAACAAAACTTATAAAGACTCCTATAAGTGGAATAATTGACATTAAGCTTTTAAGGTCGCTCAATGTTTGAGCTGTCTGTTCTTTATTAGGTTCAAATCCTATCTTAGTTAAAACAGTTCCTAAAATAGCTATTGCTATTGCTATTGCGCCCTTTTGAGCAAATGTCATAAAACCATATAATGAAGATTCCGTTCTGATACCAGTTCTCCACTCACCATATTCAATCGTATCTGGAAGCATTGACCAGAACAGGACACCTGTTGCTCCGTTAGCGAAACCTATAAAACCTAATATATAAAGAAGCTCATTAAGTTCTGAAATTGGGTAAAAGTAAAAAATTAAAAATCCAACAAATAAAAATGCCATAGATGTCATCCATGTATTTTTCTTTCCAATCTTTATTGCTAAAAAAGCCCAAATTGGTATCGCAAGCAAATTAGTACCACTTAAGACTCCTAAAATTAATCCTTGGTATTCATGAAAACCAAGAGCATATTTTGAAAAATAAATGAGGTTATTATTAAACATAAGATATGTCGAAATTAAAATCAAAATTGCAGAAAAAACAATCCAAAAAGGATAGTTATTTGATACTGACTTAAAAACCTTTGAAAAATTAGGAAGCTCTGCTTTGGTGAATTCAAATGATCTTTCTTCAACAAAGTATACTGTTATCGATAAAATAATAACCGCAACAAGACCAGCAATTAACCCAAGGTATACAAAACCTAAAGCTTCTTCTCCCCCACCGAAATATAGAACAATTGGGAATGCTAAGGCTGAAATAGAAAAAGTTCCAAAGGAAGCTGCAAGCATTCTTGCTGTTGTAAGCTTTGTTCTCTCATCACTATCATCTGTAATCCTTGCAGTTAATGAAGAGTATGGAACACTTACAATTGTAAAACATGTTCTATGAATTAAGTTTACAACTATTAAAAAACTTAATAGCAACATTCCCTCAAAAGGAGGAACCCACAAAAGAACAACAAAAGATAGAGCTAATGGTATAGATCCATAATATATATATGGCCTATAACTACCCATCTTGGTCCTAGTCCTTTCAGCCATATATCCCATAAAGGGATCCGTAATAGCATCCCAGGCAATCCCAATAGCATAAATCAATCCGGCCATTTGGGGAGTAATGCCAACAACGTCTGTATAAAAATATAAAAGATATAGACTTACGCCACTCCAATAAAGACATATAGCATAATCGCCAATACCATAACCTATTCTAATTTTATTGGTTAATGAGTTCATAAAAAATTTGTTTGATTGTTTATTCCTCTAATGTATATGAAAAAGCTTTGTATTGCATGCGTAAAATATGTAAGACTATTCCTATGAAATACGATGAGGGTTACGCTGAAAGAAATGGGGTTAAAATTTTCTATAGAGATTATGGACCTAAAGATGCTGATCCTATACTTTTAGTTCATGGGTTAGGAGCACAATTAGTTCACTGGCCAGAACATTTAATTAATTTTCTTTTAGAAAATAATTTAAGACCTATTACGTTTGATAATAGAGATGCTGGATTATCTTCAAGATTTAAAAAAAAACCATCAATTGTTTTGGGGTACTTAAGATACTTTTTTAGACTACCAATAAAATCAGAATACACCTTAAATGATATGGCAAAAGATGCCATCGATGTTTTAGATCATCTTGATATTAGTAAAGCCCATATTCTTGGCACATCTATGGGAGGCATGATAAGTCAGATAATATGTGCAAAATATCCTAATAGAGTAAAAACATTCACTCTAATAGCATCTACTGCATCTATTCCTGGTCCATTTAATGGTGCTACTAAAGAGGTGAGAGAAATGATGGTTAGTAGATCGCAATCAACCAACCCAACAATAGATGATGTCTATCAAAGAGAACTAAAATGGGTTGGCTTAATTGGAATGCAAGGAAAAAATATAGATACACCAAAATTCAGGGAAGACACTATAAATAACTTTAATAGAATAAAAGATATTAAAGATGGATATGGGTATGCAAGACAATTAACTGCAATACTATCATCAAAAAATAGAATAAAAAAAGTTAAATCTATCAAGGCAAAAACTCTACTTATTCATGGGAAATATGACCCAGTTTTAAATGTTAAGAATTCATATTTTATGAATAAACTTATAGTAAATAGCGAGCTAATGGTTATTCCTAATATGCGACATCTAATTGAGGAAGAAATTCTTGATCAGTTCAAAGAAAAATTGAAATTACACCTTAGTATTTAATCATCTCAAAAACATATTTCCCAATGGGAAGGCAACTGGTTAAACCTGGACTTTCAATACCTTGGATATTGATTAATCCATGTACACCATGACCTTTATATCCTATGATAGAAAAATCTTTCATCTTTTCATTCATTTTTTGAATCTTAGGACGAATACCAACATAGTCTGGACTTAGTTTTGAAGGATCAATATTTGGCCAATACCTTCTTATAGATTTTATGAAATCATCTTTAAGACTCTCATCAAATAAATAATCAATTTCATCAACCCATGTAATATCTGGACCAAATCTTATTTGACCAGACAAATCAAATCCTACATGCAATCCTGAAGAAAACTCATTAGAAAGTGGATAAACCAGGCTAGTAAATGGATGAGTGCCGCCATATTTAAAATAGTGGCCTTTTGCATATTTTATGGGGTAAAAAAAATCTTTTTTTAGAACATCGATCTTTTTTGATATTTCATCCGAATGTAATCCTGAGGCATTCACAAGATATTTAGTTTCCATCAAGAACTCATTTCCATCATTACATGAAATCTCAAATCCATTTTTAGTTTTTCTTGCAGAAACGAATGCAGTATTAAATGAGACCAATCCATTGTTGTGTTGAATGTCGCCTTCCAGAGCTGAAATAAGCTCAGGTACATCAATAATTCCTGTATTCGGCGAAAAAATTGCAGCCTCTACGAGCAAATCTGGATAAAGAGATTTCATTTCTTTTTTTGTTACTCGTTCCAAACTCACAGCATTTAGGATGCCTTGATTGTATATTTGATCTAATTTATCAATTTCAGATTGATCAGATGCAATTATGTATTTACCAATCTTTTTATGATTTATTTTTTTTAGATTTGCGTATTCATAAAGAGCTTTATTCCCTTGAAGGCAAAACTGAGTTTTTAAAGATTTGTGTGGATAATATATTCCAGCATGTATAACGCCTGAATTTCTTGATGATATACCTTCGCCGGCTCTAGTATCTTTTTCTAATACAACAACAGACAGACCGTTTTCACTGCAAAACTTTGCTATAGACAAACCAACGACACCAGCGCCAATTATGGTTACATCAAAGTACATCTTATTAAAAAGTTATATCAATGGCACTAATGGTATATTGCATGAAGATATAAGTAACAAGGTCAATAATAGGTAAATAAGTTTCATACACAAATTCTGCCACAATAATTTATTTATGAAATATTTTATTTTCTAAAAAAAGAGCCCTCAATAGGGCTCTATGTATTGAATTGAAGTGTTATAAATTAATCTGCGTAATCTAAACCTTTTGCAGCTTGCACTTCACGCTTATTAGGATTAACAGATTCTCTAAACGGAACTTCTACAATCTTAGCATCCACTGAGACTCCTGCTGTAATGGAGTATTCATCAGGAAGCTTAACTTTATAATTGGTTCCAACCTCCGAGCTATCCCAGGGTACCCATGCCAGAGCAATATTGGTTTCAAGCTCTGGAGACCACCAAGGAGATGTGACATACCCCACTTCATTATCTTCTGTATCTGTGACTATCCAAAAATCGGGAGCATAATCTGTAATTTCCTTTCCTCCCAGAGTCATACCAACCATTTTCATTTTAAATGGAGCATTACCCTCGTCAATGATAGCTCTTTGTCTTTCGAGCTCTTCTTTACCAATATAATCAGATTTTTTGTTACGAGGCACTTGATAACTCAAATTCACTTGGAAGGGAGAAGTCTCATGATCTAAGTCTTGTCCCCAAGATAAAATACCAGCGGCAATTCTTCTATGATGTGCTGGTGCTATAACCATCAAACCAAATTCCTCACCAGCTTCCAGGACAGCATTCCACATTTTTTCAGCGTTTTCATGAGCATCTCTAACATAGATTTCATAGCCTTTTTCTCCAGTAAAGCCAGTCTGACTTATTACACAATCAGCACCGCCAACTTTAGTTTCCATTAAGCCATAATATGGAATCTCTCTTAACTCTTCTCCAGCTAGCTTGGCCATTAGATCCTCTGATAAAGGGCCTTGGATTTGTACAGGGCAAACATCAATTTCATCAATTTCTACATCATATTTCTTGCCGACATTTACGCCTTGCAACCAAAGCAAAAGATCACTATCTGAAATAGAGAACCAAAATTCATCCTCAGACAATCTCAATAAAACTGGATCATTAAGTATTCCACCTTTTTCATTGCATAAAATTGCATATTTGCCATGCATTGGTTCAATCTTTGTAGCATCACGGGTGATAACATAATCTGTGAATGCTTCGGCATCTGGACCTTTAACTCTTATCTGTCTCTCAACAGCAACATTCCACATTGTTACTCGATTAACCAATGCATCATACTCAACCATTGCACCACCATCTTCAGGTTTCACATAACCCCTAGGATGATAAATTCTGTTATAAACCGTTGCTCTCCAACAACCGGCTTCGTGCGATAAATGCCAAAAAGGTGATTTTCTTACTCTAGTAGAAATTAATAATTCAGTGGGCGTTCTGCCACTTTGTCTTAAGTTAATTGGAACGATTCTATCGCTTTGATCCACATTCGGATGGTTTGGATTAGTCATAATTTACCTCCCCTGTAATTTGTGACTTTTTCTAATGTAAACGACATTATTTATTTTGTAAATGATAGATTTTCAATATTACTTTTTATAGGAATGTTCATTAAATATTGAATAAGATTTGTCAAAAATCAACACATTATTTAGTATGAGTAATTATGGAAATAAAAAGAATATACATCATAATTTTTTCATTGCTTATAACTTTAAATTTAGCAGCTTTAGATCAAAATGATGTCAAAAATACTATGTTGTTGGTTCACAAGACTCCAACATGTGGTTGTTGCAAAGAATGGGTAAAACATGCAAAGGAAAGCGGATTTAAGACATATACTCAAGACCATCAAAGTCTTGAGGAAATAAAAAATAAATACAACATTAACCCAGAATATAGATCATGTCATACCACTGTCTCTTCAGATGGTTATGTGTTTGAAGGCCACATACCAGGTAAATTTATAACGCAGTTCCTTTCAGAGAGTCATCCTAATGCCATAGGCCTATCTGTTCCTGGAATGCCACTAGGCTCACCTGGAATGGAGGTTGGCAATCGTTTTATGCCATATAAAATCTTAATTTTATTTAAAGATGGCACTAGTGAAATATATGCAGAAGTTAATGAAAAATAATTATCCTGATATTCTCTTATAGATCTCTTCTTTTATTAACCACATTCTGTCTTGGCCCCAAACATAAAAAGGATTTTCACCATTTAAATCAGTTATTTTAAAACTTGGGACACCCCAACACTTTCCTGCATACATGTCTTTTAAATTATTATCTAAAACTTTTTTCCAATCATTACTTCCTAACTCTTTAGCAATCAAATCCCATTTAAGTCCTAATTTTTCAACAGCAGATTTCAAATAATCATCATCCCCAATATTTTTACCTTCATAGAAAGATGCATGTAATAGCTCATGTATATATTCAAATCCTTTACCAGCATCATCAATGATAGGAAATATAGAATAAGCTTTTCTTGCAGGGCTTCCTATTGGAGAGTAGATGGCACCCATTGGATTACCTTTTTTTATTCCTTCTCTGGCTGCATCAGAAATAATATATTTAGCTTTGAATGTAGGGATTGTCATTTTTCTCATCAGCATTGGGAGAACAGGTCTTGTTATTAAATTAATTGGATAATTATTATTTAATTCTTGAACTCCCTTTGCGCTCACAAAAGTATAAGGGCTATTTAATGATGGATAATAATAAAGATTTATTCTTTCTTCAGATTCGAGTTTTTCGGGTGCTTTTAAATGTGGTGAACAAATAGACTCATCTACAGAACCTTTTCGTAAACCTAATTCATCCAACCTATCTTCAAGGTGATGAATGCGATCAACCCCCCAGTAAAGTTCTTTTTCATAATAAAAAGCAGATCCATAATAATATTCTTTCTCATTTCTTATTTTATTGCCCAATGCTAATTTTTCTTTGACCTGAACGAGACCAGCTGAAAGTTCGCTAGAAACTTCTTTAAGATATTTTTTATCATTTTTCCAAAGAGCTTTGCTGACATTTCTAGCTATAGAGATAAAGTCCTCCTCCTTGGCAGCAGTTAAAATTGAATTAGCTAAATCAACTAGATTTTTTTCTGGGTAATTATTTGATGAGAATTCAACGCCATAATAATTTGCAATACGGTTTACATCTCTTAAACAATAATCATCATATAAAGTTGGCTCATGAATTGTTTCTGAATTTTCTTCACCAACAAGAACAGGCTTTAGGACAACATCAAACGCTGAAGTAATTTTATCGACATACTCAATTGTTAAAGCTGAATAAGGATCATCAACTTTATGAAAATAAACAACTGTATGCAGTCTATTTGCTTCTTTTCTTTCGCTCTCTGCTTTTGCTCTAACCTCTTTAACAAGATCATAGCTTGCATAGGTATTCATGAATTTATTTCTCACTTTTGCAGAGATTGTGCGACGAGACATAAAATTTCTAAAAGCTTTTAAAATCATACTCATAAATTTCTTTAAGATTACTTAAAAAAGAATGCCACAAGTAAAAACTTTAACAAAATATTTGTTCTATAGATTTATTAACAACCCATGTGCAAATAAAAAATTAGTTATTGTCCAAGTAATCTTTAATTGCTAACTTATCTGCTTTCATATCAGCTCTAAAAGCATTAAATAGCTTCTGCTCATGGTTCGGCATTAGTCCTTTAGCCATATTTTTAATTTGCTGATAAAACCATGCCATTGCACCAAAGGCATTAATAACTTTTATTATAGTAAATGGACTTGATGGAGAAAGAATGGATGGTCCTAGTGAAAGAGTCTTCTCAAAACTTGGTAATGTTTCTATCTCTCCAGCTATCATTTTTTTAATGCAATAAGGGTCTGCGCATAGAGGTCTTCCAATGCCTACCATTTGGCAAACATTACTTTGTAAGGCATCCTCTATACCCTCTTTGGTTCTAAAACCTCCTGTAACCATTAAGGGTAAAGAAACGGCCTTTCTCATATCTTTTGCATATTCAAGAAAATAAGCCTCTCTTGCTATTGTGCTTTCTTTTCTTTCTTCACTTCTTTTTGGATTAATAGTTAAGTCATCTACGCCTATAAGCTTAGGTTGTTCATATGTTCCACCTGAGATTTCTATAATATCCACACCTGCATCTTCTAGCATTTGAGCTACTTGAATACTTTCATCAGCAGTCAATCCACCCTTTTGGAAATCTGCAGAATTTAATTTCACTGAAATAGGAAAGTCTTCACCAACTTCTTTTCTGCATTTATTAATAATTTCTATATGAATCCTAGCTCTATTTTCAAGACTGCCGCCCCAGGCATCAGTTCTATTATTTATATCTGGTGATAAAAACTCTGATAAAAGATAGCCATGAGCTGAATGAAATTGAACGCCGGTAAAGCCTGTGTCTCTTGCAATTTTTGCAGTAAAAACATATCTATCTATTACATCTAGAATATCTTCCTCCGTCATTGGAATTGGAGTGCCATAATTCTTACCAGGTATTTTTAATCCAATATTTGAGGGAGCAAGAGGTGATGAATTAATTTCACCGGGTGTTTGTCTGCCAGCATGCGAAATTTGCATCCATAACTGCGTATTATCTTTTGTTCCTGCTGCTGACCATGCTTTAAGAGCATCATATTGCTCTTTATAGTTATTCTTATCAATTACCACATTCGCAGGACCTTCAAGGTTTCTGCGGTCAACCTGAACATTTCCAGTAAGCAAAATACCTATATTGCCTTCTGCCCATCTTTCATAAAGATTTATGTGACCTTGATGAGCTAAATTATTACCTTTAGCAATTCGTTCAGTCATAGCCGCTTTGCAAACGCGGTTTTTAACAACCTGACCACATGGCAATGTAAAAGATTTATTGATTAAATTAGTCATTTATTTATCTTAAATGACTTATGCAGCAATGTCTTTTTTATTTCTTTCAGGAGTCAAGGCCTCCAAAAACTGATTAGTTACTTTTTTCCATGAGTGCTTTTTAGCAAAACTAACACAAGAATTAGAATTAACCTTGATTGCTTTTTGTATTGCATATTCAAGATCATCAGATAAATATCCATTCAAATTATTTTGAATAATATCTATTGGACCTGTCACAGGATATGCAGTAAGAGAGACTGAGTATGGTTATTGTTTAAATATTAGAACCAAACCTAAG
>RGHK01000041.1 GCA_010024215.1 Pseudomonadota bacterium
ATATCTTTATTTAGTAATTCATATGAAGTTTTTATTTCTTTAATAATTTGCTTATCTCCATTTTGAGATAAAACTCTAGCTGAAACCAAAACTCCATCTGAATATTCTCTACAGTAAATAGCAATAGGCGATAGACATGATCCATTTAGACTAGAAACGAATTTTCTTTCTGCATTTGCAAGAGCCATATCATTAGGTGAGTTTATTGATTTCAAAATATCAATAATTTCATTATTAGATGAAAGACATTCAATACCAATGTAGCCTTGAGAAGCAGAGGGCAACATTTCATTTAATGAAAATTCATAATAGTCTTCTAAATTAATTTCTAATCTCTCTAATGCTGCTTTAGCAACTATTAATCCTTCAAAATTTCCATCTTTTAGTTTGTTTATTCTTGTTGCTATATTCCCTCTTACAGGAATAATTTTTGCATTTGGGTACATATTTTTAATTTGTGCATATCGCCTGGGGCTGGAGGTTGCTATTGTCATGCTATCACCCATCTCTTTTATAGATATTCCATTTGAAGTCAATAACATGTCTGAGGCAGAAGCTCTCTTCAAGACTGCTGCAATAGAAAACTCAGGATCAAGTCTTGCAGGCACATCTTTAAGACTATGAACCGCAATATCTGCTGTTTTATTCAAAAGAGCTTTTTCAAGAGATTTGATAAAAAGTCCCTTGCCGCCAATTTGATGCAGCGGCTTATTAGTTTCATCACCATCAGATGTCATTGGTACCAATTGAACATCTATTTTGCTATTTTCTTCTTTAATTTTTTTTGCTACTAAATTTGCTTGAAACAGCGCTAATTCTGATTTTCTTGTAGCAATTTTAATTTTCATTTTTTATTAGTAGCATAGCTTTAACATCACCTACAGATTTTTCTTTAAGAATTGAAAAGTTTTTTGGAATTTCAATATCATTATATTTACTGTATTCAAGATATATTTTGCATGAAGATTTTAAATCATTTTTCTTTGATAATTGTTGAAGAATTTTGATCTCATAGTTTTTATCGAAAGGTGGATCAAGAAATATAATATCAATCTTTGAAAGGTCATAATTTTTAATCCACGTAAAAGCATCTTTAAAAAAAATCTTAGACTTTTCTTTAATACCTAGTTTCTTTAGATTAAGTGATAATGATGAATAGTTTTTTTTATTCAATTCCACAAATAGAACTTTAGGCGAACCCCTAGAAATAGCTTCAATACCTAACGATCCTGTTCCAGCAAATAAATCAAGACATATGCTTTGATTAATTTCAAATTGAAGCCAATTAAATAGAATTTCTTTAAGTTTGCTAGATGTTGGTCTAAGTGTATCTTTGAATTCAAAGGGTATTTTTTTGCCTCTTAATGATCCTCCTGAAATTCTTAAGCTATTTTTCATTTAATTTTATTGTGTATATTAATTTATCATTAAGATATTTTTTTTCTCAAACTAAGTATAATTCAATCATGAGTCTTCAAGATAATTTTAGAAAAGCAATGCGTAGCTATGTATATTCGGTAAGTATCTTATCTAATGTGAGTGAAAAAAATGAGCATCATGCTATTACTGTTTCTTCTGTTACATCTGTTTCAATAGACCCACCAAGTATTCTTGTTTGTATTAATAAGTCTGCTGGAATTCATGACACTATAAAAATAGGCACGCGTTTTTGTATAAATTTGCTTACTAAAAATCATGAAGATTTATCAAACGTATGCAGCTCATATAAAGAAGAAAAAAATAGATTCACATCTGATCAATGGGATCTTTCTGGAATACCATTTTTAAAGGATGCTCAAGCAAATATATTTTGTGAAGTTGATGAGCTTGTTGAGTACCATACTCATACTATAGTAATTGGCAAGGTTTTTGAGTCTAGCAATAGAGATACAATAAATACTCTTACCTATGTTGATGGCTCTTATGCATAAATTATTTATTTTAATTCTATCTTTATTTACTTTTACCATTGAATCTGATGAATGTCCTTCTCCAAAGGATGCAAAGGTTTATTTTATAAGTCCAAGCGATGGATATATTTCATCTAAGTCTGAAATAAGAATTGTTTTTGGTGTCGAAAACTTTAACATTCTCCCGGCTGGGTCAATGGGATGTAATTCAGGACACCATCATTTGATTATTAATGCGGAACTCCCAAATTTATCTAGGCCAATACCTAGCTCTGATAGTTATATTCATTTTGGTAAAGGTCAGAACGAGACAATAATTAACTTAAAACCAGGAAAGCACTCTCTGCAATTATTATTAGGAGATTATGCCCATATTCCCCATAAGAAACCGATTTTTTCAGAAAAGATATATATTGAAGTAATTAGTTCCGAATAAGTCCTGTTAACACTTTATCAAGATGATTTTCTAAGTTACTGGCTATAATGTTAGCAGAAGAAATTGGGCCTGAACCCTCATCATAGTCTTCTCCAACGACCTGAACTTTTCTTAATATTCCTACTAGACCATGGAGCATGGACCATAAAGTAATACATTTAAAAGCTATTACCTCATCACTATCATTAGCTAGTTTAGAAAAACTTAGTCTAAAATTTTCGTATGTTGAATTTGCTGATTCTAGTAATTTAGGATATTCAGCAAAGTTTCCAACAGCAGTGCCAAACATAAGATCGTAGGTATTTGCATTTTTAAGACCAAATTCAATATATTTACATCCACTTTCAATGAGATGTTTTTTTGTAATCTTTTTATCAACATCAATGTTACAAGCTTTTGAAAGCTTTTTAAAACCATCTTTAGCTACGGATGCATATAAGGCTTCTTTTGTTTCAAAATGGCGATAGGGTGCAGTTTGTGAAACGCCACTTTCTTTAGCTAAGGATCTAATACTTAATTTTGTATAACCATCTCTTTCACATAACTTGCTAGCACAGTCTATGAGTTCTTGTTTGAGGTTTCCGTGATGATAAGATTTCATTTTTATATAAATGTTGACACTGCTAACATTTTAGTTATTATGTTTACACTGCTAACATTAAATTTTTTAGTTAATAAAGTCAAATGATTAAATATATTATTAATAAGCTTAATTTCTTTTTAATGCCATTAATTCTTAGTTTAGACTTGGTATCACTTGAAATCCTTGAGGTTAAGTTGATGGATTCCTATAAAATTACAAGAGAGTTCCCTGGCAAATTACTACCAGCACAGCAATCGAATCTTGCTTTTGAAATACCAGGAAAAATTAATGTTATAAATGTTGATATTGGAGATACTGTAAGAAAAGGACAAATACTTGCAGAATTAGATGACCGTGAAGCTTCAGCTCAACTCAAACAGGCCAAGGCCAGATATGATCTTGCTTTACAGATATTAAATAGATACAAAGATCTTAGATCCGAAGGTCACATATCAATTCAAGATCTTGATAATGCTAATTCTGAAGAGCTTATAGCTAAATCACAATATGAGTTTTTTAAAGTAAAACTTGAACAAACAAAATTAATAGCACCTTTCGATGGAGTAATTCAAAACAGATATCTTGATAGAGGGTCTGTTATAAACGGCGGAATCCCAATTGTAGAAATTTTAGGATCTAAAAATGTTGAAGCGCATATATCAATTCCCTTGAAATTTATTGATAAATTAATTATTGGCAATTTTTATGATTTCACAATTGGTAATAAAAAATCCAAAGGAGTGCTAGAAAGGCTTGCTCCTATGACTCCTGGAGGTTCTGATAATAGGTTAGCAATTTTTAATTTTGATACATTTTTTGCTCCAGGTTCAATTGCAGAGCTAAAGTTGAGTTTAAATATAGAGGGAAGGGGAACATGGGTTCCTATTAAATCTTTATCTCAATCAGAGCAAGGTATTTGGGCTATCTATACAATTAATGAAGAAAAAGTTGTTGTAAGAGATCTTGTAGAAATTTTATATTTTGAAGGTGAGTACGCATATGTTAATGGAACCTTAAATGATGGCGATCTTATCGTGCTCGGTGGGGCTCAAAAGATTATTGAAGGTAAGTCCTTAAATATACAATGAATCTTATAAATCTTTTTATTGAAAAGCCGAGAATATTATTTCTTACTCTTTCTTTTATTTTACTAGCTGGTATATCTTCAGCAATTTCTATTCCTATTCAAGAGAATCCTGAACTTGCACAGCGCTGGTCCGGAGTTAGGGTTTTTTATCCTGGAGCATCCCCCGAAAGGATTGAAACTCAAATAGTAAATGAATTAGAGATAAAACTAAGAGAAGTTGAAGAAATTAAAGAGTTGGATTCAATAATTTCTCAAGGATATGCAAGTATTACTGTTGAGTTGGAACATAGTATTCACCCTGATCTAATTGAACAAACATGGTCAATGGTTCAAGATAAATTAGCTCAATTTATATCACCAGATGGAGTTGAGGTTGTTCTTGATAGAAGTAGTGGCCCTCCAATAACTGTTCAGTACGCCATATCTTGGAATGGTTCAGGCGAAGCACCTGTTGTAATGATGTCAAGATTAGGTAATCAGCTTAAAAGAAAATTAAGCTCCATTGGAGCTACGCATGCCACAGCTATCTATGGAGAAACAGATGAAGAAATTTTAGTCGAGGTAGATTCTAATAAAATTTCTTCACTTGGCTTAACATATATTGAGATTTCAAGTGCTCTTGAGTCTTTTGATAATAAGAGAGCTGCAGGTGTATCTTCAAATAAAAATTCTGAGTTCTTAATTCGATTGAAAGATAACACCCAAAGTATACAAAAAATTTCTGAAATACCCATTAAGGTTGTTAATGATTCTGAGATTATCCAACTTCAAGATATAGCAAGTATTTCAAGAAAACCATTGTCGCCAGTTGAAGATATTTTCATGTATAACGGAAAAGTAGTTGTATCCGTAGCAGCCCTGGGTGCCATGTCTCAAAGAGTTCATGATTACGTTGATAGAGCTAGATTGGTTGTTGATGATATGCGATCTTCTTTGCCAGAAGAGATCTCGATTGAAGAAATATATGATGAATCCTTTTATACATCAAAAAAATTTGATGAACTAATAAAAAGCTTTTCTTTGGCTATATTTTTTGTACTAAGTATCAGCTTATTCTTTCTTGGTTTAAGGCCTGCAATTATTGTTACTTTAATTCTTCCCTTTTCAGTATGTTTAGTAATGATTGGATGTAGGGCCATTGGTCTGCCTCTTCATCAGACATCTATAACTGGAATCATAATTGCTCTTGGGTTATTGATAGATAATGGAATTATAGTTGTTGAAGATTATAAGCATAGGCGAAATATAGGTCTTTCAATAAAGGAATCAATCAATGAATCTGTAAGACATCTCATAATCCCCCTCACAGCTGCAACAGCTACAACTGTGTTTGCGTTTTTGCCAATTGTTACAGGAGAAGGTCCTAGTATTGAATTTGTTGGCGGTTTAGCAATGACAGTCATTATGTCTATTACTTCCTCTCTAGTCTTAGCTATTTTATTGGTCCCAGTTTTGATGAGTTATATGGAAAAAATTCCATATTTTAAAAATATCGATATTTACAGTGAAGGTTATCACAACAAAAAAATTCTTGATCATTATAGAAGTTTTTTAACTTGGTCTTTTGCAGTGCCGAGAAGAGCGTTATTAATTTCAATTTCTCTGCCTGTATTGGGATTCTTGTTATTTACAACTTTACCAAAAGATTTTTTTCCTGCACAAGATAGAGATATGTTTAGGATAAATATTGAATTACCCTCTAATGCATCTGCTGAAAAAACCCTTGAGAGAGCAAAAATTATAAGAAATCAGGTTCTTGAATCTGGTCTTGTTGAGGTTGAAAAGGACTATTGGTTTGTCGGAAGAAGAATGCCTAGAGTTTTAATGAATATAGTTGGCGGCAAGGAAAAGCAAGGATCAAATAATGTAGCCCAGTCTGTCTTTTTTGCAAAAGACTATTATCAAATGATTGACAACTTACCTGAGCTTTCAAAACTCATTGTAGATAAAAATCCAGACATTCTTGTAATAGTTGATAGTTTTATTGCAGGCCCACCAGTTTTCTCAGATGTAAGTTATGTTATCTTCGGCGATGATCCATTTGTTCTAAAGCAGCTCGGAGAAAAATTAGAGCTAATTATTAATGACGCTCCTGATATAAGTCTCACAAAGTCAGAAACTTCGAATATTAATACCAATATTGAACTTGAGCTAAATAACTCAAATATTTCTTTGTCAGGCATAAATCCGAAGAATTTAGTAAATGAATTATATGCTGCTAATAACGGCGTTATTGTTGGAACAATGCTAGATTCAAACAAAGAAATACCAATAAGACTTAAAGGCATCAATAAACCCGATGATATTTTAGGATCAGCAAGTTATTTGACTATTCCCTCTCAAAATGGTTTTGATTATATAGATAGTTATGGCGAGAGCAGAATAACAAATAAATCTTCAATAATTACAAGACAAGATGGTCAAAGAATGAATAGTGTTGAAGGTTGGGTTTGGACGGGGACCTTATCATCTGCAACAGAAGATTATATTAAAGATGATGTTGAAAAATTTAAGAATGAATTGCCTCCAGGTTACTCAATTAAACAACTTGGAGAAGCAGAAACTAGAGGAGAATCTCAAGCCTCTTTATATTCATCAGCAGTAATTTACATGATTCTTATTGTTATAGGACTTGTGTTGGCACTAAACTCTTTCAGACAGGCTGCAATAATTTTGTCGGTTGCAATATTATCTATAGGACTATCATTTTTAGGTTTATTTATTGGACAGCAAAACTATGGTTTTATTGGAACAATAGCAGCTGTGGGCTTGATAGGGCTGTCAATTAACGACTCAATTATAGTTTTATCTCATATCAAAGAAGAGGCTGAAAAAAAATTAATATCAAAAGCTGAGTTAGTTGAAGTGGTTATAAGATCAACTCGACACATTATTACAACCTCTCTCACAACTTTAGGTGGATTTGCACCATTAATTTTTGCAAGTGTATTTTTTAGACCATTAGCATGGGCAATGAGCATTGGAGTTTTAGGCGCAACAATGACAGCTTTGCTTTATATACCTGCCATGTTT
>RGHK01000042.1 GCA_010024215.1 Pseudomonadota bacterium
GTATTCTCAGGAAGAGAAACTAATTTATTAGATTCATAACTTTCAGGATAACCTTGTGATGCAATTACAACTCCGCATGAATGTTTTTCAGTCCACTCAATCTCATAAGATTCTAGTCCATCGTTTATAGCAGCTAAACAAAGTTCTACTAAGCTTGATTTAAGTCTTAATAAAATTGGTTGAGTTTCAGGATCTCCAAATCTACAGTTAAATTCTAAAACTTTTATTTCACCGTCTTTAATCATTAAGCCTGCATATAAGAATCCTAGGTATGGAGACCCTTCAGAAATAAGGCCATGCATTGTTGGCGTCATAACCTCATCAATAATTTTTTGATGAATTTTTGCATCGACTATTGGTGCAGGTGAATATGCTCCCATTCCACCAGTGTTAAGACCAACATCACCTTCACCCACAGCTTTATGATCTTGGCTGGTTGCTAAAGGAATAATTTTGTCCTTACTTACAACAGCAATAAAGCTAGCTTCTTCTCCCTCCAAAAAGTCTTCAATTACAACACTGCTGCCAGCCTCACCAAATGTCTGATCTTTAAATATGCTATCAAGCGCATTTACCGCTTCTGCTTTTGAATTACAAATAATTACACCTTTACCTGCAGCCAAACCATCTGCTTTAACTACAGTAGGAAATTGAATTTTATCAAGATGTGCAAGTGCCTCATCATATGAAGCTAAAGCTGCATAAGCTGCAGTAGGTATACCATACTTAATAAAAAAATCTTTTGAGAAAGTCTTTGATCCTTCAAGCTGAGCAGCAGCTTGAGAGGGGCCAAAGGTATTTATGTTCTTGGATTGAAGAAAATCAGTCATACCCATAACTAGAGGCTGCTCTGGACCAATTATTACAAGAGTAATATTTTCTTTTTTACAAAAATCTGCAATAGCCTCAAAATTATTTAGATCTAGAGAAATATTCTCTAATTTTTTCTCTAAAGCAGTCCCAGCATTACCCGGGCAAACAAAGACCTTGGAAACATTTTCATCTTGTGAGGATTTCCATGCCAGAGCATGTTCTCTTCCGCCTGAGCCAATGACTAATATATTCATTAATGTCTAAAGTGTCTGGTGCTGGTAAAGACCATGGCAATATTGTTCTCATCAGCGGCAGCTATAACTTCATCATCTCTTATAGATCCACCTGGTTGAATAATTGCCGCTATACCACTTGATGCAGCCTTATCAATTCCATCCCTAAACGGGAAAAAAGCATCAGATGCCATTACAGCTCCTGTAACCTCAAGTCCTTCTTCTTTTGCTTTCAAGTTTGCGATATCAGCACTAATTACGCGACTCATTTGCCCGGCACCAATACCTATAGTTTGCTTATTTTTAACATAAACAATTGCATTACTTTTCACAAATTTAGCAACCCTCCATGCAAACATTAAGTCATCTAGTTCTTCAGCAGAAGGTTGTCGTTTCGTAACACATTTAAGATCTTCTCTTGGAACAGCATACGTATCATCCGATTGGATTAAGATGCCCCCAGAGACTTTTTTTATCATTCCTGGATAGGGGTTATCCTGCTTAAGATCTACCTTTAAAACCCTAACATTTTTCTTTTTGGCAAATTCAGCTAGTGCACCTTCTTCATAATCTGTTGCTAAGACTACTTCAACAAATTGTCTAGAATTTATTTCTTGAGCAGTCTTTGTATCAAGAGTCCTATTGAGAGCAATAATTCCACCAAATGCAGATGTTGGATCTGTTTTAAATGCAAGGTCATAAGCTGAGAAAATATCATTTGATTCTGCCACACCACAAGGGTTGGCATGTTTAACTATTACACATGCAGGTTCATCAAATGCTCTTACACATTCCCAAGCTGCATCCGCATCAACAATATTGTTATAAGAAAGTTCTTTTCCTTGCAGAATATCTGCATTTGCAACGTTTTTATATTTTAGGTTAGAGAAGGTAAATAGATTTGCGCTTTGATGGGGATTTTCTCCATACCTTAGGGACGAATTTTTTTCAAAACTATAATTAGGGATTGTTACTGAGTCAGCTTTCAAATAATTGGAAATTGCAAGATTATAATCAGCCATTGTCTCAAAAACCTTTTGTGATAGCTGTTTTCTAAACTCATAAGAAATTCCATCTTGATTTTCCCATTCTTCAATTAATCTTGGATAGTCTGAAGGGTTTGATACCACTGCAACATCTTTAAAATTTTTAGCAGCAGATCTAATCATAGTTGGTCCACCAATATCTATTTTTTCAATAGCCTCATCAAATGAACAATCATCTGCAACCGCTTCTTTAAATGGGTATAAGTTAACAACAACAAGATCTATTGGTTCATATCCTCTCTCTTTTAAGACATCTAAATCTTGATCACGTCTTGCTAATATCCCCGCATGAATTTTGGGGTGGAGAGTTTTCACTCTTCCATTCATCATCTCCTCAAATCCTGTAAAATCAGATACCTCAATCACATCTGAAGTGATTTCTTTAATTGTTTTATATGTTCCACCAGTCGATAACATTTTCACATTTTTAGAAACTAGAAAGTTCACAAGTTCTTTTAAGCCTGATTTATCAGAAAGACTTATAAGGGCAGTTTTTGGTTTGATTGAATTCATTATTTTTAAGTATTACTTGATGTTATATTTTTTTAATTTAGTCCTAAGAGTGGTTCTATTAATGCCTAGAATGCGAGAAGCTTTTGATTGATTATTATTAGCAAATCTCATTACAGCCTCCAAAAGAGGTGGCTCGACTTCATTTAAAACTAGTTGATAAACATCTATTGGCATATTCTTTTGATCAAGTTGAGCAAAATATCTTTTCATAGCTTTTCTAACCTCATCTTTTAGAGGTTTCTTAGAATAGCTATCAAATGATTTTTTCTTATTTCCCAAAATAAATGTTAATTAATAGAGAGAAATATCAGTTTACAGTTGTTTAAAAATTGCTCAATAGCTTTTTAGAGATTTATTATGGTTTTTTTCTCATCACCTAAAACTATGTTTTTTATCTCATTATTGGTCAGAGTTATTTTTGTAATTGATACATAGTCTGGATAGAAGTACATAATCTTTGAATGTTTCAATATAGAGCTGACAAGAGCATTAATAACCATAAAATGTGTAAATATAATAGTATCCCTTGATAAGTTTAAACAATCATCTACTAGATTATTTTTCCATTTTAAAACTTCTTCTGGAAGGTAATCCATATCGAGCTGCATAATATCTCTTAACCAATTTTTTTTATCTGATTTATTTATATCACCTGAAGGTATTTCGGAATATATTGAATTTATATTTAAATGTTTTTGAAACTTATCTACCAAAGGCTGGGCAGTTAACTTAGCCCGTGATTTTGGGCTTGATATGAATTGGAAATCTTCAAGCGACTCAAGTTCATTTTTAAAAATTAGAGAATTAGCTTGAGCTTCTCCATTTTTGCTTAGATCCGGGTCAGGATGATCTCCCCAGCTTTCGGAAGCCTCCCCATGCCTTATTAATAATAAATTTATCTGTGACATTTATACACTACCTATAGCTATAATGATGCTGTGAGAAAACATAGAATATATTGTAAATCAGTATCCGAACCAAAAGATGTCTTTATGCTAGATAAAGACCAGTCTTATCATATCGTTAAAGTTTTAAGATTGAACACCGATGATGAAATAGAAGTCTTTGATGGAATGGGGTCCTCTGCAATATGTAAAATAATTGAAGCTAAAAGGAGTTTAGTTAGTCTAAATAGAATATCTTCGCTAAATATTACCAAGCCATCAGATAAAGTATTTTCGTTCATATTGCCATTTATAAAAAAAGATAATTTTCATTTCATGATTCAAAAACTTTGCGAAATTGGAGCATCAAAATTAATTTTTTATAAACCTGATCTAATAGATCAAAGTATTGCTAAAAAAGATATTTCAAAATTATTTGCTAAATCAAATGATGTAATCATTTCTGCATGCAAGCAATGCGGTACAAATTTTTTGCCTGAGACGCTAATGGTTGGAAGCCTTAACGATGCCATTCAATTACTTGATAACAATTTTGAGGTTTATGTTTTTGATATTAATGCTTCAAGTGTATTTAATTCCCATGATATTAAATCAAAAAATTTTGTTTCAATCACAGGACCAGAATCTGGTTTTTCAGATTCCGAATACAATCTCATAGAAGAAAATAATTTCAAAGTTAGGCTTCTTGGTAATAACATTCTAAGAGCAGAAACCGCTCCCATTGTGATAGCATCATTAGTTCAAAATCATTTTGATAAAATTTAATTATGTCTAAAAAGGTTTTATTTATAACAGATCCTATGAAGGAACTGAAACCAGAAAAAGATACATCTATTTTTATGATGGAGGAGGCTATATCTCTTGGATACAAGGTGTATCAAGCTGAAATGAAACACTTATATTTGGATAATACTTTTGTTATGGTAGATGTAAGAAATATTATTGAAATTGGGTCTAGTAAGGTCGAGGAAATTAGAAAAGAAGCAATTAAAGTTTCTGAGTTTTCTTATACATTTATGAGAAAAGATCCACCAGTAGATACAAATTATTTAAATGCACTTCATTTACTAGGACTTGCTGAGATTCAAGGCGCAACCATTTTTAACAAACCCAATGCAATTAAAGAGTTTAATGAAAAAGTATTTGCAACTCACTTTAAAGAATTTACTCCAAGAACATTAATAACATCTTGTATTGAAAAAATAATTAAATTTCAGGCTAACCATGAAATTATTATTGTTAAGCCACTAGATGGAATGGGAGGCGATTCCATATATAAGATGGAAAATATTGAAGAAGAAAATTTAGATATTCTTTTAGATATGACAGAGGAAGAGACAACGCAAATTGTTGTTCAGGAGTTTCTGCCTGAGATATATAAGGGTGATTTTCGTATTTTAGTAATACACGGCAAGCCATTTCATAAAACTTTAGCGCGAATACCACAGGGAGAAAGCTTTAAGGGTAATTTAGCTGCAGGAGGAAAGGGCGTGGCAATGAATATTAATGATAATCAAAGAGCTATCGCAGAAAAAGTAGGAGAATTTTTAGTTTCTAAAGGTATTAATTTTGCAGGTATAGATATGATAGGCAGCTATTTAACTGAAATTAATATCACTAGCCCAACCTGTGCAAGAGAAATTTTTGACCAAACTGGAATGAACCCCATTAAAGAATATTTTTCCAAGCTATGAACTCAATTTTATTAAATCAAAAAATTAGTAGACGATCTCTAACTCTTAATAAATCATTTATTTTGTCAGTTGTATTTCGTGCGATACTAATTTTTGGAATTACTTTCACGACATTTTATAAAATCCCTTTAATTGAAAAATCCCCAATAATTAATGTCAAATTTGCAAATTCAACACAAGACTTTATTGGAGATATAGGTCAATCTGCCGCTGAAGAAATAAATTCATATGACTCCAACCCATCTCTTATCAAAAAAGCTAACAGGAATGTTTATCAACCTCAGAAAATTAAAAAGTTACAAGCAAACTCATTGGTTAGTAATGAAGAAGCCATGTATTTAAATTTATGGCAAAGAGAAATCGAATCAACTGGCGATAGATTAATTCCTCTAAAAGATATTGCATACACTGATTCTAAGGTACAAATAATGGCAACTGTAGACTCTTTTGGTAATTTGATTAAATCTGAAATTTTGATTTCATCTGGCAACCCCGATGTAGATAAAATGGCAATAGATATTTTAGAAGAAGCAGCACCTTTTGCGCCTTTTGACCCCAAAATGCTAAATGAATATAGTATTTTAGAGATAATACGAGATTGGAATTTCTCCACAAGATAAATGCAAATATTAGCTTTTGATTTTGGTACAAAAAAGATTGGTGTTGCAGTTGGTCAGACCAAGACTAGGACCTCATCACCTCTTGAGATCATTCGCGTCAAGAATAATTCAATAAATTGGGAAAACATTTGCTCCATTGTTGATGAATGGAATCCTGAATTAATACTTGTTGGAAAACCTTTAAATATGGATGGGACAGAAAGTGCTATCATGGAAAAAGTAAATAGTTTTTTTAACAAATTAAAGAAAAAAACAAATATTCCATGTGAATATGTAGATGAAAGACTGACTAGTTTTGAAGCTAGACAAAATCTTTCAGAGTTAAAAACAGATCTAGTTGATGCACAGGCTGCAAAGATACTGATAGATCATTGGTTAAGTGAAAATTAAATAATATGTCTATTCCATCAAGCTTTATTGATAGGCTGATTAGCTCAGTAAGTATTGTTGATATTATAAATAGAAGAGTGCAGCTTGAGAGAACTGGCGGGAGATATAAAGCAAAGTGTCCATTTCATGGAGATGGGAATGAAAATACGCCATCTTTTGTAGTTTATGAAGAAACCGGGTCATATCACTGTTTTGCTTGTAAAGAATCAGGTAATGCAATTCATTTTTTAAGAAAATATGATGGATTAGATTTTTTAGAATCTGTCGAATTATTAGCCTCCTATGTTGGCATGGAAGTACCCAAACAGGATAAGCCAGTTGATTTATCAGATGCTATAAGCATAAATACTAAAGCTACAGAAGTTTTTGTTGATCAACTTAAATCACAAGGTTTTGTTAGACCTGATGCCATTTTTAACGATCAACTAGCAGATTCTAGTGTGTGGACAGGCAAAGAAGGTGTTAGTAGTTTAAACAAATTTTTAGGAAACAGTGGCATACAAGAACAGATACAACAGGGTGTAGTTGCAGGCGACTATCAAAAAATGTTTAATCAAGGTGCTATTAAAGCGGGTGACAGCAAAAAAGAAATTATGGGCATGCTTACAGCAAGTAATATTAGTTCACCTGAAATTGCAAGTGCAGTAAGACAGGGTCGACAGGACTTTGAAGGCATAATACGAAACACTACTAATATACCAAGTACAGAAAATATTGCAACTAAAGTTCAGGAAAGTATGCAAACAG
>RGHK01000043.1 GCA_010024215.1 Pseudomonadota bacterium
ATCTACATCTTCTTGTAAATATCTATTTGCATCTTGTCTTTCTGTCATGGCACCAATTGAGCCCATACCCCTATATGTTTTAAAGCTTCTGCCTTGAAATAACTCAACCTTTCCTGGAGCTTCCTCAGTTCCAGCAAACAAACTACCCAACATTACAGAATCTGCTCCAGCAGCAATAGCTTTAGCAATATCACCTGAGAATCTAATACCACCATCAGCAATAATGCTCACATTTTGACCCTCAAGAGCTGCTTTTATTTCTAAAATTGCAGTTATTTGTGGAACACCTATACCTGCAATAATTCTAGTTGTGCATATAGATCCAGGACCCATTCCAACTTTTACGGCATCAACACCAGCTTTTACTAGTTCTAATGCACCCTCTGCTGTTGCGACATTTCCACCAATAACATCTATTGTTGGAAACTCTTTTTTAATCATTTTTATTGTTTCAATAACGTTTTTCGAATGGCCATGTGCGCTGTCTACTACAAAAACATCAACACCAGCTTCATATAAGGCCTTTGCACGCTCTAAAGTATCTGAGCCTGTTCCAAGCGCAGCTCCAACCATGAGGCTGCCTGAGCTATCCTTTGTTGCATCTGGATGCTCAGCAGATTTTTCAATATCCTTCATTGTTACAAGGCCGCTCAATGAATTTGCACTATCAATCACAAGAATTTTTTCAATCCTGTTTTCATGCATTAATTTTTTAACATCTTCCTGAGCTGTACCCTCTTTGACTGTAATTAGTTTTTCAGATGGGGTCATAATAGATTCTACATATGCTCCCATATTGTCTGCATATCTAAAATCACGACTAGTAACTATTCCTTTTAGATCACCATTATCTACTACTGGCATTCCAGATATATTTAAATCTTTTGTTAACTTAATTAACTCACCAATTGTTTCTTTTGAGCTTATTGTTATAGGATCTCTAACAACACCACTTTCATATTTTTTAACCCCTTTTACATGAGCTACTTGCTCTTCAATAGAATTATTTTTATGAATAATGCCTATACCACCAGCCTCTGCTAATGCTATTGCCATATCCTTTTCAGTGACTGTATCCATTGCAGCAGACACCAAAGGATTTTTTAACGTGATGTTTTTTGTTAGTTTAGTTTCGGTTGATGCTTCACTTGGCAAAAAGTCGCTATAACTTGGAAGCAAGAGAACATCATCGAATGTGAGAGCTTTTAGTTTTACTTTTTCCATGTCGGATTATAGCAAGACTAAATGTAAAAAAAAATAATTCTTAAAATATTAAGCCTAAAATATAGATTATAGTAAGTCCTGCATTCAGAACTATTAAAGACTGTTCTTTCCATAAAAGGCCAACATAGACCCATAGAGTATTTGCAGATATAAAAGCCCAATGATGGTACTCTAATTCAGGTACAAAACTTGCAAGAGCTGCTGCAATAATTAATATTCCAGTAGCAAGCCAAGCTAATGATTGATAAGGTTTTTCGTTTTGTTCCATTGTATTTTTTAATTATTTTGATTGAGCAAGTCTGTCTTAGCAGCACAAATAAAATCATTCTTATGCAATCCATTTATTTTGTGAGACCACCAAGATACGGTGACTTTACCCCACTCTAAGATTAAATGCGGATGATGATCTTCTGCTTCTGCCATTTCAGCAACCTTATTAACAAAATCCTTTGAATCTTGATAGCTAGAAAAACTATAAACCTTTCTTAATTTTTTTGTGTCTTCTTCAACTAAATCCCAGCCATCTATATCTTGCATTAGATCTTGTGCTTCATTGTCTGAAACTTTTGGAGCATCTATTCTGCATGCTTCACAAACTTGAGATGCTAAATCACTCACTAATACCGCCTTTCGTTAGCTTAGAAGGATCAAGTAATTTATTTAATTCTGTTTTGCTGATTCCTGTTTCATCATGAGCAACATCAACAATTGGTTTATTTTCTTTATATGCTTTTTTAGCAATTGCTGCAGCTTTGCTATAACCAACAATTCTATTTAACGCTGTTACCAATATTGGATTTTTTGATAGTGATTCATTAATATTCTTTGTATTAACTTTAAAGCTTTTAATGGCTTTGTCTGCCAGTAGAGGCATTGCATTGCCCAATAAATTAATACTTTTTAACAAGTTATATGCCACTACCGGTAACATTACGTTTAATTGGAAGTTTCCACTCTGACCTGCAACAGTAACAGTCACATCATTTCCTATAACATCAGCACACGCCATTGCTACTGCTTCAGGTATAACTGGATTAACTTTACCAGGCATAATACTGCTTCCTGGCTGCAGTGCCTCAAGCTCAATTTCACCAAGACCAGTAAGAGGTCCACTGTTCATCCATCTCAAATCATTAGAAATCTTCATCAATATAATACTTAAATTCTTGAGTGCCGAAGAGAGCTCTACTGCATTATCAACAGAGCTTAAGCCCTGATAGAAATTTTTAGTTGGCTTAGTTTTAAATTTTGTTAGTTTATTTAATTCAGAACAAAAAGTTTTTGCAAAGTCTTTGTGACTATTAATTCCTGTCCCAATAGCAGTGCCTCCTTGAGGAAGCTCATTCATTCTACATCATTAGCATTAACTTTTAGCTTTGATTTTTTAGAGGCTAGATTTGCAATAACCTCATTTGCATTCATATTCGTACTAGTTCCAGAACCCGTCTGAAATACATCCAAAGGAAAAGATTCATCATGCAATCCGCTAACGACTTCTATTGCAGCCGTTTTAATAGCTTTTGTTTTATTTGCAGGCAATAACTTTAATTTATTATTTGCAGCTGCAGCTGAATACTTAATTACTCCAAGTGCTTCAATAAAAGATCTTCCAAACGGAAAAGCAAATTTAATACCGCTGATTGTGAAATTGTCGAGCGCTCTTTGTGTTTGTGCTCCCCATAAAGCTTTTTGAGGAACCTTAACTTCACCTAAACTATCTTTTTCAATTCTATATTTCATAATACCTTTATTTTTTGGTAAGCTATTTTAACATTCAATGATGAATAGAGGGATATAGAATGACAAATGTTTCACCAATAAGAATTGATATTAATGACGGCAGACTCCCATTAAAAGGTAAAGGCCTTGAAATGACTGAATTTGCTAATACTGCTGAGTTAAGAAGAAATCAGCTTGAAAAACTTGCCGCCGGTTTTAGAATGTTCGCATATTTTGGATTTAATGAGGGTGTAGCTGGACACATAACTTTAAGAGATCCAGAGTTTCATGATCATTTTTGGGTAAATCCTTTAGGTGTTCATTTCTCACAAATATCTGTATCTGATTTAATACTTGTCAATCATGACGGAAAGGTTGTGCAAGGAGATAAAGATGTAAATGTAGCTGCATTTGCTATTCATTCTAGACTTCATGCCGCAAGACCTGATGTAAATGCTGCAGCACATTCACATTCAATTTATGGGAGAACTTTTTCAACACTTGGAAAAATGCTTGATCCAATTACCCAAGATGCATGTGCTTTTTATGAAAACCAAGCAATATATGAAGACTACTCGGGTGTTGTTGAAGAAGTTGATGAGGGAGATGCAATTGCAAAAGCACTTGGTGATAAAAAAGTAATTATTCTTCAAAATCATGGAATTCTAACTACAGGTTCTTCTGTAGATATTGCCTTATGGTTCTATATGTCCATGGAAAGATGTTGTCAGGCTCAATTAATGGCAGAAGCAGCAGGAAAGCCTGAGCTAATTCCTCATGATGCAGCTGTGAAAGCAAGAGAATTTATATCAAATGATATAGCGGCTTGGGCAAGTTACCAACCAGCATTTGATATGATTGTAAAAAAAGAGCCTGATTTGTTAGATTAATTAAGGCGCTATAACAGCTTTAGTCTCTAAGCATTCTTCTAACCCATGAAGCCCATGCTCTCTTCCATTTCCTGAAGACTTATATCCGCCAAATGGTGCACCAGTTCCTCTTGCTCCACCATTAATAATCACTTGGCCTGCCCTAATTTTTCTGGCAACTTCTTGAGCATGAGATGGCTCACCTTGAACATAACCAGCTAAGCCATATTCAGTATCATTGGCAATATTAATGGCTTCTTCTTCTGTTTCATATTTGATAATTGAAAGCACTGGTCCAAAAATTTCTTCTTTTGCAATAGTCATATCATTTGTAACATCAGCAAATACAGTGGGCTTCACATAATAACCTTTTTCATAACCCTCTGGCTTTTCAATACCACCTGCGACTAATGTTGCTCCCTCTTCAATACCTATTTCAATCATTCGAAGTATTTTTTCATATTGAACTTTGTTTGCTATAGGTCCAATTCTAAATTCGCCTTTTGGATCTCCAACAGTTGTACTATTTGCTGTCTCTGCTGCTATTTCGACTGCCTTTTCATAATTATTTGATGAAACTAACATCTTTGTTGGCGCATTACATGATTGTCCTGAATTTAAAAAACAATGTCCTGCTCCGCCTCTAACTGATTTTTCTAGATCTGCAACATCATCAAGAATGATGTTAGATGATTTGCCACCTAGTTCTTGGTGAACTCTTTTAACTGACACCGCTGATGCCTGTGCAACAGCTATTCCAGCTCTAGTGGAACCTGTAAACGACATCATAGCTACATCAGGATGTTCAGATAGTGCAGCACCAACAGTTGGACCATAACCATTAACTACATTGAATACACCGGCTGGAACTCCAGCCTTATCAAAAACCTCAGCTAATAACATCGCACAATATGGAGAAATCTCGCTTGGTTTTAAAACCATAGTGCAACCGGCAGCTAATGCAGCTGAAACCTTGGTTGTTATCTGATTCATAGGCCAATTCCATGGTGTTATCATACCTATTACACCGATAGGCTCCTTGATTAAGGTGTAATTACCTTCTGGCTTCTCAAATTGATATTCTTTTAAAGCATCAAGAGTTTCATGTAAATTCTTTATACCTGTTGAAGCTTGAGCTTTTTCTGATAACCATATTGGAGCACCCATTTCTTCACTAATTGTCTGCACAAAATCATCATATCTATTTTCATATTCTGCAATGATGTTATTTAGCAGTTCGATTCTTTCTTCTTTGGTGGTGTATTGATAAGTTTTAAAAGCTTCAAAAGCAGCTTTGACTGCGCTATTGATATCACCTTTTGTTCCAGCAGTTATATGACCAATTAATTCTTCGTTAGCTGGGTTTATTACTTCGATTTTTTCTGTTGATTCTGATTCAACCCATGAACCATTAATATAAAAATCTAGTTTATCTTTCATATCAAACCTCAAATATTCATTAAATAATTATACTTAATTATTAAAATAATCCCGTTATATTCTTATTCTCATCTACTCCAATATTTTCTGAAGCTGGTTTTCTTGGCAAACCAGGCATAGTCATTATTTCCCCACAAATAACAACTATAAACTCAGCTCCAGCACATAACCTAACTTCTCTAATTGGTACTTCATGACCAGATGGAGCACCCATTAATAAAGGATCTGTAGAAAAACTATATTGGGTTTTTGCCATACATATCGGATAGTTTCCATAACCATCTTCTTCTAACTTTTTAAATTTATTTCTTACTTTTTTATCTGCAATAATATCTTCAGCACCATAAATACTAGTTGCGATATGTTTTGTTTTTTCCCATAAGCTTAGCTCATCATCGTATAGTGTTTTAAATGAAGATTGGTTGCTATCTACTAGTTCAGCAACGTGTTGAGCTAAATCGGCTGCTCCTTTTCCGCCATCAGACCAGTGAGATGATATTTTGCATACAACTCCAAGGTTTTTACAAAAATCTATAATAGCTTGGTGTTCATTTTTAGTGTCTGTATAAAATTCATTAATAGCAACCGCAACAGGAACACCAAATTTACCTATATTATTAATGTGTCTCTCTAAATTTTTACATCCAGCTATAACAGCATCAACATTTTCATCTTTTAAATTTTCTTTTGAGACACCGCCATGCATCTTTAAAGCTTTTGTTGTTGCTACAAGGACTACAGCGTCTGGCGATAGGCCTGCTTTACGACATTTAATATCAAAAAATTTCTCAGCTCCTAAGTCAGCACCAAATCCTGCTTCAGTTACAACGTAATCAGCCATTTTTAAAGCGCTTTTAGTAGCCATTACTGAGTTACAACCATGTGCAATATTTGCAAATGGACCTCCATGCATAAAAGCAGGATTGTTCTCAAGTGTTTGGACTAAATTTGGTTGAAAGGCATCTCTCAACAATGCTGTAATTGCTCCCTCTGCATTAAGTTGTGATACCTTGATAGGCTCTTGATTTCTTGTATAACCAACAACAATATTTCCAACTCTTTTTTGCAAGTCATCTAAATCAGTTGCTAAACAAAAAACAGCCATAATTTCAGAAGCAACAGTTATATCATAGCCACTCTGACGAGGTATTCCATTACCTGTTCCACCTAAACCACATGTTATTTCTCTTAATGATCGGTCATTCATATCAACAACCCTTCTCCAAGTAATTCTTCTAGGATCAAGATTAAGGGTATTTTCCCAGTGAATATGGTTATCAACTATAGCTGATAATAAATTATGAGCCGCTCCAATAGCATGAAAGTCACCAGTAAAATGCAAATTGATATCTGTCATAGGAACAACTTGTGCATAGCCTCCGCCAGCAGCTCCACCTTTCATTCCAAAGCATGGTCCAAGACTTGGCTCTCTTAAGCAAATCATTGCCTTCTTGCCTATATGACATAAACCGTCTACCAGTCCAACACTAGTTGTAGTTTTACCCTCTCCAGCTGGAGTGGGAGAAATTGCAGTAACTAAAATTAATTTCCCATCTTCTTTATTTTTTAGAGAGTCAATATGGTCATAAGAAATTTTAGCCTTATCGTTACCATAAACTATTAACCCATCCTCAGGAATATTTATAGATTCAGCAATATCTTTAATATGCTTTTTTGATGCATTGTTTGCAATTTCTAAATCAGTT
>RGHK01000044.1 GCA_010024215.1 Pseudomonadota bacterium
CCATCATGATTCAATTAAATGATGGCAAATACTAAGTACATTTTCATTACCGGAGGAGTGGTTTCATCACTCGGAAAAGGTATAGCTGCAGCATCTATAGGTGCATTGTTAGAATCTAGAGGGTTATCAGTTTCTCTTATTAAAGTAGATCCATATATAAATGTAGACCCCGGGACTATGAGTCCATTTCAACATGGTGAAGTTTTTGTTACCAATGATGGAACTGAGACTGATTTAGACCTAGGTCACTATGAGAGATTTGTAAGGTTTGAGGCATCCAAAAAGAATAACTTTACTGCTGGAAAAGTCTATGAAACGGTTATTAGAAATGAAAGAAAAGGTAACTACCTAGGAGGAACGGTTCAAGTTATCCCGCATATCACAAATGAAATAAAGAAAAGAATCAAAGAGGGAGGACAAGGTAAAGACATAGCAATTGTTGAAATTGGTGGAACTGTAGGTGATATCGAAAGCCAACCATTCGTTGAAGCAATTAGACAAATGGCTTTAGAACTTCCTTCAACTTCATGGGCATTTGTGCATTTAACCTTAGTACCTTTTATTAAAGCTTCAGGAGAACTCAAAACAAAACCTACCCAACACTCTGTAAAAGAACTTAGATCATTAGGCATCGGCCCAGACTGTCTAATATGCAGGTCTGAGCAAGAACTACCTAAAGATGAAAGAAAGAAAATTGCCTTATTTTGCTCAGTCCCTCAAGACAATGTTATCTCAATGCATGATGTAGATACAGTTTACTCAATACCACTTCTTTTGAATAAACAAAAAGTAGATAAGATTATATTAAAGAAGCTAAATATTAAATCTAAAGAGCCAAAACTATCTGATTGGAAAAGGGTTGTGAATGCGAGTCTTAACCCTCAAAAAGAAGTTAATATTGCTTTTGTTGGCAAATATACTGAGTTACAAGATTCATACAAATCTATAAATGAAGCTTTAGAGCACGCAGGCATTAAGCATAAAACAAAAGTTAATATCAACTTTGTACTCGCTGAGACCTTGTCTACAAAAAACGTAAAAAAAGTATTATCTAAGACTGATGCTGTATTAGTTCCTGGTGGTTTTGGAGATAGGGGCATTGAGGGAATGATTTTGGCTTGTAAGTATGCAAGAGAAAATCAAATTCCATATCTTGGTATATGTTTGGGAATGCAAGTTGCAATGATTGAATATGCAAGAAATGTTTTGAAATTAAAAGGAGCAAATAGCACAGAATTCGATCCTAAAACGGACCATCCAATTATTGCATTAATTACAGAATGGAATGATATATCAGGTAAGAAAGAGCAAAGAGATAAGAATTCTGATCTTGGTGGCACTATGAGACTGGGTGGCCAAGTATGTAAACTTAAAAAATCTTCAAAGGCGTATAAAATGTATAAAAAACCTGAAATAGTTGAAAGACATAGACATAGATATGAAGTTAATCCTAAATATGTAGATCAGTTTTCTAATTCTGGACTTAATTTAGTTGGAACTTCAGTAGATGGTAAATTGGTTGAGATGATAGAAATTTCAGATCATAAATGGTTTTTAGCATGTCAATTTCATCCAGAGTTTACATCTAATCCAAGAGACGGACATCCTATCTTCAATAGCTATATTAAGAGTACAATAGATAGTTAATTATGAATGACATAAAACTTAGAAACTTTACCATTGGTAATTCCCAACCATTATCACTTATGGGTGGAATGAATGTGCTTGAATCAAGAGATTTAGTTCTTGAAGTGGCAGAAAAATTTAAATCAGTTTCAGAAAAACTTCAGATTAATTACATTTTTAAGGGTTCTTTTGACAAGGCTAACAGAAGCTCAGTATCATCTTTTAGGGGCCCCGGTATGGATGAGGGTCTTAAATTACTTCAAGAAGTATCAACAGAATTTAATGTTCCTGTAATTACTGATATTCATGAGCCAGATCAAGCAAAACCAGTAAGCGAGGTTTGTGAAGTTGTTCAAATACCAGCTTTCTTGGCAAGACAGACTGACTTAGTTGTTGCTGCTGCTAAAACAGATGCTATTTTGCAATTTAAAAAACCACAATTTTTATCTGCTCCAGAGATGAAAAATATTATAGAAAAATGTGAATCGGCTGGTAATACTAAGATTACCTTGTGCGAAAGAG
This sequence comes from Pseudomonadota bacterium, assembly GCA_010024215.1. Lineage (GTDB taxonomy): Bacteria > Pseudomonadota > Gammaproteobacteria > Magnimaribacterales > D2472 > SCGC-AAA076-P13. The sequence goes on from RGHK01000044.1 coordinate 2,149, forward strand.
GCAATTCATTTGGTTATAACAATTTAGTTGTAGATACATTGAACTTTCAAATTCTTAAAAATCTTGGTAAGCCAACAATTTTTGATGTAACACATTCACTTCAATTACCAGGAGGTCTTGGAAATGCTGCTGGTGGAAGAAGAGAGTATCTTTTAAGTTTAGCAAAAGCTGGAATTTCTCAGGGAATAGCTGGTTTGTTTTTAGAAGCACACCCAGATCCAGATTCGGCTAAATGTGATGGGCCGTGTGCGCTTCGCCTTGATATGTTAGAGCCTTTCTTAAAGCAGATTAAAGATTTAGATGTGTTTGTTAAAAGCCAAGAAAATTTAGATATTTATTAATAGTCATGGCATTAATTCAATCAGTGAAAGCTATTCAAGTTTTAGATTCAAGAGGATTACCAACAGTTTCTTGCAAAATAACATTAGACAATGGCATTACAGCAAGCTCAACAGTTCCTAGTGGCGCATCTACTGGAACAAAAGAGGCACTTGAATTAAGAGATGGTGGAGACTTTTATAAGGGTAAAGGGGTTGAGAAAGCTGTAAATAATATTAATACTCTTATTAACCCGCTGCTTGAAAAATTAGATCCAAGAGATCAACAATTAATTGATCAAAAATTAATTGATTTAGATGGAACTAAAGATAAATCAAATATTGGGGCTAATGCTATTCTAGCTGTTTCGTTAGCAGTTTCTCATGCTGCCGCAAAAGATAACAATGTTTCTTTACATGAACATTTTCTAGAAATCTATCACAATATAACTGGTCAAAAAGTTAATCCTAGTTTACCTATGCCTATGTTAAACATTCTTAATGGCGGGGAGCATGCTGATAATAATATAGATATTCAAGAATTTATGATTATCCCCAAAGGCGCCAATACTTTCAAAGAGGCTATGAGATGGTCTTCAGAAATATATTGGAATCTTAAATCAATCCTAAAAGAAAAAAAATTATCTACCGGAGTTGGTGATGAGGGAGGCTTTGCCCCTAATTTACAATCAAACGAAGAGGCTATTAAATTAATCATCGAAGCAATAAATGCTTCAAATCTTATTCCTGGAGAAGATGTTTTTATTGCTCTAGATTGCGCGGCTAGTGAATTTTATGATGGTACAAAATACAACCTAGCTGGAGAAAATAAATCACTAGACTCAACAGCATTTGCAAACTATTTAGAAGAGTTAGTTGATAAATATCCAATAATTTCTATTGAAGATGGAATGGATGAAAATGATAACGAGGGCTGGAAGATTTTAACTGAAAAAATTGGCTCGAGATGCCAATTAGTTGGAGATGATTTATTTGTAACAAACAAAACTATTTTTCAAGAGGGTATAAATAATAATTTAGCTAACTCAATTCTTATTAAGTTCAATCAAATTGGTTCTATTACAGAAACAATTGAAACTATCCAGATAGCAAACAAGCACTCATATAAATCAATTATCTCTCACAGATCTGGTGAAACTGAAGACACTACTATATCTGATTTAGCTGTAGGCTTGGGAGCAGGTCAAATTAAAACTGGAGCTCCTTGTAGATCGGATAGGGTTGCAAAATATAATCGATTATTATGGATAGAAGAGGAGTCTCCAAATATCAATCTTAGTCAATGAATAGGCTTTTTTATTTCCTAGCTTCAGTCTTATTTCTCTTAATAATATTGCTATTAAATAGTATTTTTTTTGGCACTAATTCTTATGGCAAGAAATCTCAAATCATAAATGAGAACAATCTTCAACAAGAGCAAAATGATGAATTGAAGAAACAAAATGATGCTTTAGAATTTGAAATTCAAAATGCGCAAAAATCAAAAGAACATGTTGAAAATTTTGCTAGAGAAAAATTAAACTTGGTATATCCTGACGAAGAGTTCATAACATTTAAAGAAGAAGATAAACCTGAAGATGAAAAATAGAGTATTGGAAGGTGGTAAGACCAGAGCCTTCTCAGTCTTAAATGCTTTAAATGAAATAGATGATAGTAATTTTGATTATGTTATTACCCATGATGCAGCAAGACCAAACATATCTAGCGAAGATATAAGTACAATTTATAATGAAATAATTTCATCTAATGCAGATTGCTCGTTCTTCTATAAACCAATTGTTGATTCAATTAAACAAGCCCAATCTAATACAACCCTTAATAAACAAGATTATTATTTAGTTCAAACTCCTCAGATATCAAAAACCACTAAATTAAAACTATCGCTAACATCTTTGATATCTAAAAATATTGATGTACCAGATGAGTCTTTTGTTATGGAACATGAGAATTATCTTGTATCAAAGATAGAAGGCAAAGCTTCAAATATTAAAATTACCCACAGCCAAGATTTAGACCTTATAAAAAAATTCAATGCTAGAGTTGGAACTGGTTTTGATTTACATACCTATAGGGCAGGAAAGGGATTTACTATAGGTGGTTATTTGCTTGAGTGTGATTATGAAATTGAAGCGCATTCTGATGGCGATGTTCTTTTGCATTCAATTGCTGACTCTATTCTTGGTGCAGCTGCTTTAGGAGATATAGGAATATTTTTTTCAGATAAAGACCCTTCCAATAAGGGACTTGATAGCAAAAAGATTATTGATTTTTGCCTAGAGAAAATTAATAAAATGAACCTAGAGATACATAATATTGATGCAACAATAATATGTGAGTCACCTAAAATCAGTCCTCATAGGGAAAAGATTATCGAAAGTTTGTCTAAAATTATAAAGATTTCTAAATCTAATATTGGTTTAAAGGCTACAACCTCTGAAAAGCTTGGTATTATAGGTGAGCACAAGGCTATAGCAGTTCAATCATTAGTAAATCTTAAGCAAATCATATGAAAATCTTATTAACAAATGATGACGGGTATCAAGCACCTAATATCCAAAATCTTTTTAGAAAATTATCTGAAAATCATGACGTATGGATAATTGCTCCTGAAAATAATTGCAGTGGTATGAGTGCAGCTATTTCATTTTTAAAAGATACAGAAATAAGACAAGTAGAAGAAAGAATTTATGCCGTAAATGGCACTCCTGCTGACTGTACTTATTTTGGTTTATTGGGAATTGTTGATTTTGAGTTTGATATGGTTGTGTCTGGAATTAATCATGGAGCAAATCTTGGAACGGATGTGATCTATTCTGGAACAGTTGGGGCAGCTGTTGGCGGTAGAAAATTGAAGTATCCTCCCTTAGCACTTTCAGTTGCTTCATATGAAACAGTAAATATGGACTTTATCGTTAATAAAACAGCTAAAATTATTGATACTATCAAAAGCCTGCCTGAGCAATTTCACGGTAAAGTTTTTAATGTAAATTTTCCAGATTTATCAGAAGATGAATGTAAGGGAATCAAAATAACTTCTTTGGCAAAAAGGGGAGTTCCTTCAAAGCCAATAGTCATAAGTTCAGATGGGGATATTAAGAAGTATAGATATAATTTATCAGGTGAGCCAGTTGATGAACCTACATTAACAGATGCTAGAGCAGTTAAAGATGGATATATCTCTATTTCAATTTTAGATTACGATCTAGATCAAGAACCATTAAGAGAAAATTTAAAATCTTTTTTCAATGAATAATTCAGGTTTTACATTTAGAAGAGTTAGAGAAGAGATGATAGAAACTCTTTTAGATATGGGTATAAGAGACTTCAGAGTTTTAGATGCAATGTCACAAGTGCCTAGACACATTTTTGTTGACAATGCTCTTCATTCAAGAGCCTATGAGAATAGGTCTTTAACTATAGGATATAAACAAACTATTTCTCAACCATACATTGTTGCAAAAATGACAGAACATTTAATATCACATACTAAATCTAGAGGAAAAATCTTTGATAAAGTATTAGAGCTTGGTTCTGGTTGTGGATATCAGTCAGCTGTTTTATCTTATTTTTGTGAAGAGGTGCATGCTATAGAAAGAATAAAACCCTTGGTAACTAAATCTAGGGAAAATCTAAGTCAGCTAAAGATTAAGAATGTCTTATTTAAATATGGTGATGGATATACAGATAAAAAGCTCAAATATGATGGAGTTTTATGTGCTGCTGCACCTCGACAATACCCACAGGATTTAGTTGATTGCCTAAATATAAATTCTAAAATTGTTATTCCGGTTGGCAATTCTAAATCTCAACAATTGCATGTCATAACTAAATTAGAAGGAGATGAAATTCAAGAAGATGTATTTGAGGAGGTTGCTTTTGTACCAATGCTCTCAGGAACTTCTGTTGATGGAAATGATTCATGAGTGAAAAGTTAAGATTTGTTATAGCTGGTTTTTTTGTTGGTCTTGCTGAACTTCTTCCAGGTATATCAGGCTCTACTGTTGCTATAGCTTTTAATGTTTATGAGAAATTTATTTTATTTTTATCTAATTTAAAAATTAATAATCTGTCATTTAATCTTAAAAATACTCCAAAAGTAATTAGTGGAATCAATGATATTTCAACTGAAAAAATCCAATCTTTCTATGAGTCAATAATTGATAATACAGTTTTGGTAAAAGGCACTAAAGAAGCAGAAATGGTTAAATTGCTCGAAAACACATACAGACATGTAAATATAGCTCTAATTAATGAATTGGCAATTATCTTCAATAAACTAGGCATAGATACGCTAGATGTTCTTGATGCTGCAGCTTCAAAATGGAACTTTCTACCATTTAGGCCCGGGCTTGT
>RGHK01000045.1 GCA_010024215.1 Pseudomonadota bacterium
GAATGAAAAAGGAAACTATTAATAATGTTAAATTAATTGAAATTCCTATTTACAGAGATAAATTAATGGCACTTCAAGCAAAAGTGACTGCTTTTCAATCAAATTCATTACGTGTGTTATCGGCTAAGCTTAATCCAGGACAGGATGCAAAAATGGCTGGAATGATACAAAAATATTATGGAACTGAGCTTAGACATGAATTGGAAGGTTTTGCTGTTGATATTATGGGAGAGCTTGGCACTTTGTATGAAGATAGTCCCTACCTAAAAGACAATGGTTCTTGGCAATTTTTATATATGTATTATCTGGGACTAATAATTGGTGGCGGTACAAGCCAAATTCAAAAAAATATAATCTCTGAAAGAGGTCTTGGAATGCCAAGAGAACCAAAGGCCCCTGGAGTCTGATATGTATTTTGGTTTATCCGAAGAGCAACAATTTTTTAAAGATAATGTTAATAAATTTTTGCATGCTCATGCATCACTAGATGCTGTAAAAAAAATTGCTGATAGTAATAATCACAAGATGAAGAATGAGATTTCAAGTGGCATATTAAATCTTGGAATAAATAGCTTGCTGGTTCCAGAAGAGTATGGGGGTCTTGGATTAGATCTTCTTTTTGCAACAGCAGTTTCACAAAGCTTAGGAGAGAATGTTGCACCCTTCTCTTTTGCTGGATCATATGTGATGGCACCAATAGCTTTATCACTTGGAGGAAGCGAAGATCAAAAAAATATATATCTTAATTCCATAGTCAATAATGAGATGAAGTTTGCAGTAGGTTTTGCTGAATATATTGCAGCAAGAAATGATTTCGGATTTAGTTTTACAAAAAATACTGTTTCTGGAATCAGTAGATATACTAGAAGAAACGAAGACTAGTAATCAGGCTATATCAAGATCTATTGATGCAGGAAGAATTGTTTTAGCTGCAGATTCACTTGGAGCTTCTGAAGCATTACTAAAAAAAGCTGTTGAGTACTCTAAAGAGAGAAAACAGTTTGGTAGAGCAATTGGATCCTTTCAAGCTGTAAAACATATGTGCGCTGAAATGGCATCAGAATTAGAGCCGTGTTATGCGTTAGTCTGGCATGCAGCTCATTGTTTTGATAACATTCCAGATGAATCAAAACTAATGGCTTGTCATGCTAAATCTCATGTTTCAGAAGTTTCTAAAGCAATAAGTAAAAAAGCTACTGAGGTTCATGGAGGTATGGGATTTACTGATTTGATGGGTATACATTATTGGTTTAAAAGAATTGGAGTAAATAGACAAAATCTAGGATCTCCTGAAACTATTAGAGAAGAAGCAGCAAAAATACAAAATTTATAATTTAGTGATTAAACATAAACTCATTTGGTCATTCGTATGCCTTGCGTTGATATCGTGCGGTAACTCAACCTATGATTCTCAAGAATATATATCTACTAATTTAACTGAAGAAAAAATTAATTTAAGTAATGAAGTTTTTAAAAAATTAAAAAAAGAACACTATATTAAAAATTTTGTTAAAGACGACTTTAATATTAGGTATATAAATGCATTGATTGATAGGCTCGATGGAAATAAGTTATATTTTATTGAGTCAGAGATTACGAATTTTAAAGAAGAATCAAACCAATATTTAGGTAACTCTTTTGATATAGATCTAGCATACCTGATTATCAATTTATACTTTGAAAGGCTTGTAGCTTTTTCTGAATATCAAATAAAACTAATTGAAAAAAATTCATTTGATTTTACAAAAGATGAATTCATTGATATCTATTATGAAGATAATCAATGGGCTGAATCAGAAGCTCTATTAAAAGAAATCTGGAGAAATGAAACTAAAAATGACTTGCTTGTAGCATTAATGTCAGAGACGCTTTCTGATGATGCAAATAAAGTTTTACTTAAGAGATATAAAAATAGAATTAAAAGAATACAGCAACAAAAAGAGGAAGATATCTTTTCTATAGCTATAAATACCCTTACTAACCAATTTGATCCCCATTCTTCATATTTATCACCAAGATCTGCAGAAGATTTTGATATGAATATGAGCCTTAAGCTAGAAGGTATTGGTGCCCTACTAGGTGCTGACGACGACTACACAAAAATTGTTAGCTTGGTTCCTGGGGGTCCTGCAGAAAAGTCAGGTGAAATACTACCAGAAGACAAAATCACAAGAATACGTCAGATAAATACAGAAAATAATGAATACATTGATGTGGTAGGTTGGAGAATTGATGAAGTTGTGGACCTAATAAGAGGTGAATCAGGAACGCAAGTTGAGATAGAGTTTATATCTTCTGATTCAGCAGATAATAGCAGAAAATTAGTCACTTTAACGAGAGAAGAAATTAAACTTGAGGACAGAGCTGCTAAATCAAAAATTATAGAAACTGAGGATGGTAACAAAATTGGAATAATAGATTTACCTTCTTTTTATATTGATTTTAATGCTTATCAAAATAGAGATTCTAACTATAGAAGCAGCAGCAATGATGTTGAAGATATTCTAATAAATTTTAATAAAGAAGATGTTGACGCTGTTATTTTAGATCTTAGAAATAATGGTGGCGGAGCTTTAATTGAAGCTAATAAAATAGTAGGCTTGTTTGTGTCCTCAGGACCCACAGTTCAAGTGAAACATAAAGCAGGTTATATTCAGCCATATGGATCAAGTAAAGCTAAACAAACATGGCAAAAACCCATGGGAGTTCTAGTTAATCGCTATTCAGCATCCGCATCTGAAATAGTTGCTGGCGCTATTCAAGATTATAAAAGAGGTATAGTCCTTGGTCAGAGGACTTTTGGCAAAGGAACCGTTCAAAGCTTAGAAAGTATTTCAAAAGGTCAAGTTAAGATTACAGAGTCAAAGTATTACCGTGTTGATGGCTCTAGCACACAAAATAAAGGAGTATTACCTGATATTGAACTCCTTTCTACCTGGGATATAGAATCTGTTGGTGAAAGCTCATACCCTACTGCATTAGAATGGGATACTGTTAGGCCATATAGGCATAAAAAATTTAACTTTGATTCCAATCAAATTATTGAGATAAAAAATTTATATTCTCAAAGGTTAAATTCAAGCCCAAATTTAAAATACCTTGGTGAAGTTAGAGACAGGTATTACTTAAATAAAGATAAAAAGCTCTTAAGTCTTAATTTAGATACTAGAAAACTTGAAAAAGATGCAAGAAAAAATTGGTTATTACAAATAGAGAATAAAAGAAGAGAGAGTCTTGGTCTAGAAATATTTGGAACCTATGAAGATCTCGAAGAAAGTAACAAAAAAAATGAAAATACAAATAATGATATTGATTATGAAAGAGACTACTTATTAATAGAGTCGACGAATATCATAAATGATTACCTGAACTTAAATAAACTACTTATTTCTAAAGTAAATAAATTATGAGAATCATATCTTTCAACATCAACAGTATAAGAGCTCGCCCGCATCAACTTATTCATTTAAGAGATACACTTGATCCAGATGTTATCGGGCTGCAAGAAACAAAAGTAAATGATCCTGATTTTCCATTAGATGTAATTGAAGAAATTGGTTATCACCCTGAATATTGGGGTCAAAAAGGTCATTATGGTGTTGCGATCCTTAGTAAGGCAAAACCTATCAAAACTGTTAAAGGCTTTAAAAATGATACGCCTGATGATCAAAAAAGATTTATTGAATGTACTTTTGCAACAAAAAATTCTGAAATAACAATCATGAATGGCTATTTTCCTCAAGGAGAAAACATTAATCATGAAACAAAATTTCCAAAAAAAATAAAGTATTACGATGACTTAGAAAAACATATCAAGGATCTGCAAAAAACCAAAGAAAACCTAATTGTAATGGGTGATTTTAATGTAGCTCCTGAAGATACTGATATTGGAATTGGCGCTGAAAATGTTAAAAGATGGCTTCGTGATGGCAAAACATCATTTCAACCACAAGAACGAGAAATGTGGAATAGTATAAAAAACTTGGGATTCATTGATTCATGGAGAAAAGAACATCCTAATGAATCAACTATTTATTCATGGTTCGATTACAGATCAAGAATGTTTGAAGACAACCCAAAAAGAGGTCTCAGAATAGATCATATAATGGTTTCAAATAACTTAACTGAGTCAATATCTGGAACTGGAATCGATTATGAGGCAAGAGCCATGGAGAAACCGTCAGACCACTGCCCTGTTTGGGTTGATTTAGATATTTAATCTGTTTGGTTATGGATCAAATTGAAATTAGATCCCCTAAAACTGAAGCAGAATGGAAAAAATATGATGATTTTAGATGGGAAATATTAAGAAAACCTCTGAAAACACCCAATGTCCCTCTAAAAGATAATCTTGAAGATGTTAGTTTTCATTTTATAGCTATTAACTCAGACAATATAATCAAAGCATGCGGTCGAGTGCATTTAAATAGCTCAGATGAAGCACAAATAAGATATATGGCCGTCGATAAAGACCACAGAAGAATGGGTTTAGGGTCTGCAATAGTTAAAAAGCTAGAAGCTGAAGCCAAACTTTTAGGAGCTACTTACGTAATGTTGAATGCTAGAGAAAATGCTATAAATTTCTACAAATCTCTTGGCTATGACGAGATTGCTCCATACAATTCAAATATTGACGTTCCGCATACTAGAATGGAAAAACGTTTAATTTAAATTATCTTTTACTCTTAAAAAAATCTTTTAAAAGATCAGAGCTTTCATGTTCTAATAAGCCATGCCTGTAAAGTACTTTATGATTGAAAGTTTGGCGATCATATAAATTATCTATAGAAATAATGCTCCCTGTTTTTGGCTCAGCTGCTGCAAATATAATCTGATTGATTCTTGCATCTACAATTGCCTTTGCACACATGTGACAAGGCTCAAGGGTTGTATACATTGTTGTATCGCATAATCTGTAATTTCCAATAAATTTAGATGCATTTTTTATAGCCACAATTTCAGCATGAGAAGAAACATCTTTATTACATATTACGCTGTTATAGCCCTTTCCTATAACCTCATTATTTCTAACAATAACCGCACCAACAGGCACTTCATTTTTTGAATATGATATCTTAGCCTCTGCGATTGCCAGGTTCATAAATAACCTGTCTTGATCTGAGAACATTAATAAAGCTCTATTTGGGCTATATCTAATTGCGCTTGAAAATCTTTACCATATGCAGCAAAGGCAATAGTCCTGAGTTTAGATTTATTAAGTCTTGTTGGCATGTAAAAATTTGATTTTTTAAAATCTGTAAATGGAATCTCAATTACAGACCAATTTTCATTAGATTTAAATGAAGCAATATATCTATCCCATGGAAATCTACTAGCAGGTGTCCTTATCCAGACATAGTAATCATCATTGGTGCCTCTAATCTTTATTCTTATACCTGTATAGTCCTCAGCGTTGAAAGGAAATCTTGCTACAGACTGAATAAAGCCTCCATTGTTAGCAGTACTTACGCTACCCTCAAGCCTATAGAATTTTTCATCACCCTCTTCTGCTTGATAAAAATTTACCTCAGAAATACCACCCATTACATTATCAGATATGGCATTCCAGTCAGCTCTTTTATCATCTAAATTATCAATAATCATTGTGTAGCTATTAACTGCAAATAAACTCAATAATAAAGATAAATATAATTTTTTCATTAGTCTAGGTTAGTACTTTTTTCAGCAGGAAACCATGGTAATTGATGAACTTTTGCATTCAAATGGGCATTTGGTGATTCAATGACAATTGACGTTCCAGGATCAACATAGTCTATAGCTAAGATTGCTAGACCAATATTTTTTTGAAGCCTTGGTGAATAAAAACACCTCGAGAGCCTGCCAATTTTATTGTTACTTGAATTAAAGACTGGCCAAAAGTTTTCTGGGGCTTTTTGAATTGGATCTCCTTCAATTTCAACTCCAACAAGTTTTTCTTTTATACCCTCTTCTTTTATTTTTTTTAATGCCTCTTTCCCAATAAAATCAATGTCTTGCTCAAGATCTACAAGCCTATCCAAACCAATAGTAAATGGATTATGCTCTCTTCCAAAGTCACTCTGATAGGACAAAAGACCACCCTCAATTGTTCTTATAGTATTTGGTGCTATGACAGCTCCATTGAATTCTTTTGCAGCCTCATAAACCATCTCGAATAACTCATCGCCTTTTTTTCTGTCTTGTAAATATAACTCGTAACTAAGTTCTCCGCTCCAACCTGTCCTAGCTATAACCATTGGAATATCAGACAAAGATGTTTGTCTTGCTTTGTAATAACCAAGATCATCATGAATTCCTTCGAAAAGCTTCTGAATTAATTTACCTGCTTTAGGTCCACTTATTTGAAGTGGCGATACATCAGGCTCATGAATCTTCACATCCATCCCAGAGTTTATAGCTATACCTTGCAACCATAATAAAACATCTCCATCACCAGGTGATACCCAAAATTTATTTGGTTCAAGTCTTAGTAAACATGCATCATTTATAATTCCACCATCTGGATCAGTTAAGACTATGTATTTACAGTCACCTATGTCACATTTTGATAAATTTCTAGGATTTACATATCTAACAAAATCATATGCGTCAGGACCAGAAACTTCTATTTGTCGCTCTGCAGCAAAATCACCAAAAGTGACATCATTCACAAGACTTTCATATTCTTTCTCAGGTCCAGAGAAACTAGTTGGAAGATACATTCTGTTATAGATCGTAAAACCAGTTACACCATATTTGATAGTTGAATCAAAATAAGGTGACTTTCTTATTCTAGATCC
>RGHK01000046.1 GCA_010024215.1 Pseudomonadota bacterium
TCATCTAATTGAAGCCGGTGAAGAAGAAACCGATCATCTGGTTTGGTGCAAAAAAAGATTAGATGAACTTGATGGTAAGGGATCATTACTTAATCCATTGTGGTATGCAGGCTCCTTTGCTATTGGTGCAATTTTTGGTAGATATGGAGAAAAAGTCAGCTTGGGTTTTGTTGAAGAAACTGAAAAACAAGTAGTTGCACACTTAGATAAACATCTAAATAAAATCTCATCAAAAGATAAAGCAACAATAGAAATACTCAAAACTATGCGAGAAGATGAAGATACGCATGCCCAACAAGCAGTAGAAAACGGTGGAGAAGAATTAGAGATACCTACAAAAAAAATTATGAAATATACCGCCAAGGTAATGACATCAACAAGTACTCATATATAAATTTATTTCATCTGCTGCCATTTAACAGGCACTCCCTCAAGTTTATACCTATTGGATTCTTCTCTTAATTTATCAAACTCTGTTTTCGAAGAATATACAGTAACTATCAATGCATTTTGCTTGTTAGCCGTTATCCTTAGCACCCTTCCCATTCTCTGAATTCTTTGTCTTTTAGATGAGGATGCGCTTAATATCATTGCTCCATCTGCTTCTGGCATATCAAATCCTTCATCAAGAGCTGTACAACTAACAAGAACATTTAAATTCCCATTTTTGAAATTATTTAAATTTTCCTCTCTCTCAGCGTTATCCAAGTCAGTGTTATAAATCGCTGATTTATATCCTTTGGTATTAATAATTTTATTAAACTCTTTTGCCTGTTTTTTATTTTCAGTAAAAACAATCCAGCTATCTCTTTTATGTTTTTGCAGTAGCTCAATTCCAAAGGGAATTCTATTTTTTGAATTTTTTACCATTCTAGCTCTATTAAAAATTAACATTTTTAATGGGTAGTCATTCATATCATTTCCACCAATTGTGGCTGCCCTTCTCTGAATGCTCTTTGTAAACTTCTTATATTTTTCCTCTTCATCTGGAGTCATAGCAGCATAGGCATAAAGAAGCTTAAAATTAACGATTACTTCATCTTCTCTTGCATCTATATAGTCATAATCAAAGATAATGTCTCCAAGTATTTTCCTAATAATGATATAAAAATTATCGTCATAATCTCTTTCAGGAGTTGCTGAAAGGCCTAAAGTTGCATGCCAACTATTGGAAAGAACTTCACCTCTTTTTTCGGTACCGATTTTGTGACACTCATCAACAATAAGTAGAGTTTTAGAAGCATCAAATTGTTGAATAATATTTTTTACAGAATCAATGGTTGATATATTGATTCTTGAGAGTTTTTCTAAATGTTCTCCGCCTCCGTTTAAAGAAATTTCTTTTTCATTAAAATCTTTTTGTAATCCTTCATACCATTGATCTAATAAAGCTATGGATGGAACGACAATAAAAATTGAATGGTCTTTGTTTTCTTCTAAATACTTAGTTAAGCAGTGAATGGCAAAAACTGTTTTACCGCCTCCGGTAACTACTTTAACAATGCCTCTTTTTTTAGACCACCATAGTGGGAATGCTTTTGCTTGCCACTCTCTTAGCTTCAAGCAAAATCTCCTCTCATTAGGCTCTCGCCAATAAGAAAAACATGAATATTATTTTCTTTAAGTAAATTGATATCAGACTGATTTTTGATACCAGATTCAGCAACAAAAATATTACTTTCTTTAAACTGGCTCCTTAGGCTAATAGAGTTATTTAAATCGACCTCAAAAGTTTTTAGGTTTCTGTTATTAACGCCAATGATGGCATCTTTGTATTTCTGAACTCTTTTTAATTCATCCATATCATGAACTTCAATCAAGTAATCTAGCTCTAATTTTTCTGCTAAATTCACAAAATTGTTAATTTGCTCATCATCTAGGACACTTGCTATAAGAAGAATACAATCTGCGCCTATAAGTTTAGCTTCATAAATTTGATACTCATCAACCATAAAATCTTTTCTCAATATTGGAAGATTAGTAATCTTTTTTACATCTTTTAAAAACTTAATACTGCCTTGAAAATAATCTTCTTCGGTTAATATTGAAAGTGCTGATGCACCAAAGGATTCATATTCTTTTGCTTTTTTTATTGGGTCAAAGCTATTATCTATTAATCCTGCACTTGGGGATGCTTTTTTAATCTCTGCAATGATGGCTTGATCCTTGCCAGCTATATTGTTTTTAAAATTTCCTTTTGGAAGATCTAGATTTTTAAGTTGCTCTAAAATATTTTCGATAGGGAAATCTATTTTCTTTTGAACTAACTTAACTTTAGTATTTTCTACAATTTCTTCAAGAATAGTCATTAGATGTTTGAGACCCTTACATAGGCAGCCAATTTATCAGCCGCTCTTCCGTTATTCATTAGATTATATGAGAGCTCAACTCCATCACCAATAGAGTCTACTTTTCTTGCAATATAAAGTGCAGCACCTGCATTAAGCGCAATCATATCTTGAACAGCAGATTTTTCTCCAGCAAATGCTTCTTTTACCATTCTTAAACTTTCCTCAGATGATTGGGCAACAATCTCATCAAATGATGCAGAGGCTACGCCGAAATCCTCCGGACAAATTGAATACTCATTTATTTTATAATCTTTATATTCAGATATATATGTGGGGCCGGTTATGCTGATTTCATCTAACCCATCTTCTCCATGAACAACCATGACATGTTCCATATCTAAATTTCTTGCAACTTTTGAAAAAATATTCAAAAGACTTTTATCGTATACACCAATTATTTGTCTTCTTGCTCCGCAAGGATTGGTGTGTGGACCAAGTAGGTTAAATATTGTTTTCTTACCTATACGCTGTCTTGCTGGCATTACATATTTCATTGATGCATGATGCAAAGGTGCAAATAAAAAAATGAACCCAACTTGATTAAAAACATTCAACAATTTATTTCTATCATGTGTGATATCAGCACCGGCCTCTGTTAGAAAATCCGCACTGCCTGATTTACTAGAAATTGCTTTATTTCCATGCTTGGTAATTGATGCTCCGCCTGCAGCAGCCACAAAAGATGAAGCGGTGGAACAATTAAAAGTATGCAATCCAGTTCCTCCAGTACCACAGGTATCAATATGAGTTCCATCGCCAATATCAAATTTAAGAGATTTTTCCCTCATAACTGTTGCAGCAGCAGTTATTTCTGGTTCTTTAATGCCTTTCTTGTTTAGACTTATAAGAAAATTTTCTATATCAACATCTTCTTCTTCACCGCTCATAATGCTGTTTACAACATCTTGCATTTCTTCATATGAAAGATCTTGTTCTTGACTCAGTTTGGTAAGAATATCTTTGATCATAGGTCTAAAAAATTTTTAATAAGTTTCATACCATGGCCTGTCTCAATAGATTCTGGGTGAAACTGAACTCCGTATATTGGTTTTTCTTTATGTTGAACTGCCATAATAACATCTGGGTTTTCTTCTAATACAGCAGTAATTTCAAGTTCTTGTGGTAATGAGTCTTTTTCTATAACAAGACTATGATAACGGACCACTGAATAAGGGGTTTCAATATCATGAAATATTCCTTTCTGATTGTGAGAAATTTTTGATAATTTCCCATGAATAATTTCTGGTGCTTTTATAATTTTGCCGCCAAAAGCAGCACCAATAGATTGATGTCCAAGACACACTCCTAGAATTGGAACTTTTGATTCCTGAATCAATTTAACTGATATTCCAGCTTCTCTGGGTGTACAGGGTCCTGGTGAAATAACTATTTTTTTTGGATTAAGATTTTCAATTCCTGCTATTGAGATTTCGTCATTTCTAACAACCAGCACTTCCTCTCCACATTCACCAACATAGTGAACAAGGTTATATGTAAAACTATCATAATTATCAATTACTAATATCATGAGATCATTTCCAAGGCGTCTACAAAAGCTTTAGATTTTTGAATACATTCTAGCCATTCATTTTCTGGAATAGAATCTGCAACAATTCCAGCTCCAGCACCTACATGAATCATTTTGTCTTTTATAACAGCAGTTCTTATAGCGATTGCTGTATCAACATTCCCATTCCATGAGATATATCCTATAGCACCGCCGTATATTCCTCTTGAACTAGGTTCTAATTCATTAATTATTTCCATGGCTCTAATTTTTGGTGCACCAGATAATGTTCCTGCTGGTAGCGAAGCTTTCAATGCATCAAGATAATCAAGATCTTTTGAAAGAGTACCAACCACATTTGAGACTATATGCATTACATGAGAATATTTTTCAATAACCATTTTATCGGTCACTTTTACTGAACCTATTTCTGATACTCTGCCAACATCATTTCTTCCTAAATCAATAAGCATTAAATGCTCAGCTAGCTCTTTAGGGTCATTCAATAAATCATCCTCATTCTGCTTATCTTCTTCTGGATCTTTGCCTCTTTTTCTTGTTCCGGCAATTGGTCTAAGAGTTAATTTGTCATTTTCAAGTCTGACAAGAATTTCCGGCGACGAACCAACAACCTGACATTCTTCTAGATCTAAAAAATACATATATGGTGACGGGTTAAGTTTTCTTATTGCCCTATATAAATCAAAGGGATTTAAATCAAATTTAGAGTAAAAATCTTGAGCTAAGACAACCTGAAATACATCGCCTTCTTTAATATAGTTTTTAATCTTATTTACAGCTTCGAGGTATTCTTCTTTTTTAAAATTTGATTCAAAGTGCTTCAAACTTTTGGGATCCTTAAATGTTATTTCTGCTAGAGTTGAAGCAGAAGAAAAGCTTGCTTTCATTTCATTTATTTGATTTTTAACAATTTCATAAGAGTGCTTGCTTGGATCAGCATTAAATATGACTTGAGCAGTGTTTTTAAAATTATCGTATACAACAAGTTGTTCAGCTTTAACCAAAAAAATTTCGGGCATATGCTCTTGAAATTTTGATTCTTTAGCCGGAAGGTCTGCAATTTTTTTTTCAGCATAGCGGGCACTCTCATATGCAAAAAAACCTACATATCCACCATAAAATCTTGGAAGATTATTTATATCAGCTGATTTAAAACTTGATGTGATTTTTTGTATCTCACTCAAGGGGTCATCTGAACTAAAAGAAGTAATTTCATCACCATTTTTTAATTCAATAACATTTCCAGTAACCTTGATTGTATCTGAACAATTAAACCCAATGATTGAGTACTGTGACCACTTGTCACCACCTTCAACAGACTCAAGAAGAAATGTGTTGCTCTTGTCTGATATCTGAGAATATATGGTTAAGGGTGTTTGATTCTCTAATAACAAATCTTCAACAACAGGAATAATATTAAATCCTGAATCGACATATGATTGAAATTCTTCTCTACTTAGCATTTTGTATAACTGAGCTTATGTTTATAAAGTCGCCAACATACAATTCATTTTTTTCAAACCAGCCTTGATTAACTTCTAATGCATATAAAGCAGGCTTTCTAGAACATACTGACTTCCTTGATAAGGGCACCATATCATAAATATCTATAATTTCACCTGTATCTTCGATATAAGCAACGCTTAATGGTATTGAAGTATTCTTCATCCACATACATTGAACTTTATTTCTATCCCAAACAAATATCATGCCACTATCATCAGGCAAACTTTCTCTATTCATAAGGCCTGTTTTACGATCTTGTGGATCTGAAACAATTTCTATTTGCGATAAATATTTTTCTAAAGAAATAAAATTTTTGCTTTCAGCAAAAATATTAAAAAAAATTAAAAAAGAAAAACTAAGTAATTTTAGCGCGGAGCGTGCTGATGGTTTGCTCATAATTATCAGTATTAAATATGGCTGATCCAGCTACAAATGTATCTGCACCTGCTTGTGCTGCTAGATTTATAGTATCGTTATTGATTCCCCCATCAACCTCAAGACGAATATCTTTGCCTGTCGCATCTATCATTTTTCTAACTTTTTCTATTTTGTCTAAAGAGCTATGAATAAATGATTGGCCACCAAAACCAGGATTAACACTCATTATTAAAACTAAATCCAAGTCTTCAATTACATTTTCTAATATATCTAGAGAAGATGCTGGATTGAAAACCAAGCCTGCTTTGCAATTCTGATCTTTTATCGCATGAATTGATCTGTGGACATGTTTTGAAGCTTCAGGATGGAAACTTATTAAATCAGCCCCAGCTTTTATAAAGCTTTGTGCTAATTCATCTACAGGATCAATCATTAAATGAACATCAATAAATTCTTTTACGCCATAATCTCTTAATGATTTGCATACCATGGGACCTATAGTTAAATTGGGAACATAATGGTTATCCATAACATCAAAGTGAATCCAATCTGCTCCAGCATTTAAGACATTTACAACCTCTTCACCCAATGTTGCGAAATTAGCAGATAAAATCGATGGTGCAATAATATAGTTACTGTTACTCATGGGTTAATTTTCGTCTTTATAAATTTTATTAGCAAGCTCTAGGCGATCAATAGTACCAGTATCTATCCACATAGAGTCTGATATCTGCCCAGTAACCATATTTTTTTCGATATATCCAACTAGTATAGATTTCCAAATATCAAAAGGCGCGTCTTCTATGGTAAGGCCATCAAATATTATTGGATTTATAACTGATACCCCACTCCATGTATATTCATTTGCATGGTTATTGCGTATGGTGACCAAATCAGAATCCAAACAAAAATCACCGCCAATATTATGATCAGGATTTTTTACACCAACAAGATGTGCAATTTCTACATTTTTCTTTATGTCTTTTAA
>RGHK01000047.1 GCA_010024215.1 Pseudomonadota bacterium
GCTGATGAATTTAAAGATTTAAAAATACAAAGAGATTACGACCCAAGCATACCTGAGATTTATGGAGACGAAGATCTGTTTATACAAGCTATTCTTAATATATTTAAGAATGCTCAACAAGCATTAGTTTTAACTGAAAAGCCAGAAATTATTATTAAATCAAGAGTTGCCTACAGCCAACCAATTAATGGAAGTATTCATCCAACTCTTTGTGAAGTAAGTATTATTGATAATGGGCCAGGAATACCTCAAGATATTCGAGAACAGATTTTCTTTCCCATGGTCTCATCAAAAGAAAGTGGGTCAGGCATTGGTCTTTCAATTTCTCAAGATATTATTAGAATTCATGGAGGCGCTATATCTTTTAAAAGTGAGTCTAGTGGAACTACCTTCTCAATCTTAATACCAATCAGTATTGAATCAAAAAATGAGGATGTAAAAAGTGCATAAAATTTGGGTTTCAGATGATGATAATGCCATTAGGGTGGTCTTAGAAGAAAGCCTAAGCTCCTCTGGATTTGATGTCAAAACTTTTTCTTCTGGTGATGACGTTGTTAATGAATTAAAAAATGAAAAACCTGATTTAATTCTTACAGATGTTCAGATGCCAGGAATGCTTGGTTATGATTTGCTAAAGCACATTAATGATAATTATGAAGATATTCCAGTAATAATTATGACAGCATTTACAGACATGCAAGCTGCAGTTGATTCATATGGCGGAGGAGCATTTGAATATTTACCCAAACCCTTTGATCTTGATGATGCTACTCAAATTATAAACAGAGCTCTTGAAGATAAACCAAAAACAAAAGGATTAAAATCGAAACCCACTACAGATATTATTGGAGAATCAGCTTCAATGCAGGCTGTCTTTAGGGCCATAGGCAAGCTATCGACAACAACAGCAACCGTTTTAGTACAAGGTGAATCAGGAACTGGTAAAGAATTAATTGCAAAATCACTTCATAAAAATAGTCCAAGACATGACATGCCATTTATTGCTCTTAATATGGCAGATATTCCAAAGGAGCTTGTAGAGTCTGAGCTTTTTGGTCATGAAAAAGGAGCTTTTACAGGAGCTGTTGATAGACGTATAGGAAGATTTGAGCAAGCAAATGGTGGAACTCTTTTTCTTGATGAAATTGGTGATATGCCCTTGGATTCACAAACTAGACTATTAAGAGTATTGTCTAACAAAGAATTCTATAGAGTTGGTGGAGATAAACCAATTAAAGTTGATGTTAGAATCATTGCTGCCACTCATCAAAATCTAAATAATCTGGTTTCTCAAAAATCATTTAGAGAAGATTTGTTTTACAGATTAAATGTCATAAAAATTAATGTTCCTCCTCTAAGAGATAGAAAAGAGGACATAGATGTTTTAACAAAATACTTTTTAAAAAATCATTCTGAATCCTTGGGTGAAGATTTAAGAGTTTTGTCTCAAGAAGTTATGGATGTTATTACAAAATATGACTGGCCTGGCAATGTCAGACAATTGGAAAATACCTGTTATTGGTTGGCTCTAATGACTCCAACCCAAAACGTAAAAGTTGAAGATTTGCCTGAAGAAATTAAAGATCATGAAATAAGTGAAGTTCCCTCCTCCTCATGGGAAGAAGGTTTTAATAACTGGGTATCAAACCTTGTAGCAACTACTGATAAAGACCTATTAGATATCGTAAATCCAAAAATTGAAAAGATTATTGTTAAAGCTGCCCTAGAAAAAGCAAATGGTAAAAAAAATGAAGCTGCCATTCTGTTAGGGCTTGGAAGAAATACTTTAGCAAAAAAAATGAAAGAGCTTGGCCTTTAAACCAAAGGCAAATTATCCATTCTCCACTGGCCAATTCCACCTGAAAGAATTAGTGTATCTTTAAAACCAAGTTTTTGAAGAGATTCACCTGCATTTGCAGATTGACTACCTGTTTCGCATATTAAAACAAGCGATTTATCATCATAGCTCTTAATTTCATGCGATCTGTTCTCTAAATCAGAGAAAGGAATATTAATCGAACCGGTAATATGACCATCATTAAATTCACTTGAAGGTCTTAAATCAATTAACTGAGCTCTTCCTTCGTTAGTGATGCTTATGAGCTCCTGAACTGTTACTTTTTTACCACCTTTCATGGCACTAGATCTTATTAATAAAATCAAGAGCACCAAAAGTGGCACTGAGTAATAATAATGTTCAATAAGAAATGAAATAAAGTTATCCATTCGCGTATTATCTATTAAAATGACTAAAAAGTATTACATAAATATAAATGAACTCAAGAAATCTTATATTGGTTAGGCACGGACAAAGTGAATGGAATTCAAAAAATTTATTCACAGGATGGAAAGATCCAGGATTAACTGAGCTTGGAGTCAAAGAGGCAAAAGATGCTGGCAAATTAATAGCTAATAAAGGCATTCTTTTTGATCTAATGTATACATCAATGTTAACTAGAGCTCAAAAAACTGGGGATTTAATACTCCAAGAAATGAGGCACCCTGAAATTACAATCATAAAAAATGAAGCCCTAAATGAAAGAAATTACGGAAGTCTAGCTGGGTTAAATAAAGATGATGCTAGAAAAAAATGGGGCGATGACCAAGTTCATATATGGAGGCGTTCATTTGATATACCTCCGCCAGATGGAGAAAGTCTAAAAGATACAGCTGAAAGAGTTCTCCCCTATTTTAAATCAGAAATAATGCCAAAAGTTATAGAAGGATTAAGCATTCTTATTGCAGCACATGGTAATTCATTAAGGTCTCTAATCATGGAATTAGATTCCATATCTTCTGAAGAGATTGTAAATCTTGAGATACCTACCGGAGCACCAATTCAATATATCTTTAATGAAGACGGAAACATCAACAAAAAAATAAAACTTTATGAAGAATGATCCCAAGGATCAAAATAAGTTTTTTTCAGATGAAATCATAAAGTGGTATGAGAATAATGGCAGGTATAACTTGCCATGGAGAAATAATGTAACTGCCTACAAAGTATGGATTTCAGAGATAATGTTACAACAAACTCAAGTGAAGACAGTTATCCCCTTTTTTAATGCTTTTGTAAAAAAATACCCAAATTTAAAATCATTATCATTGGCCTCTGAAGAAAATATTCTTGCAATGTGGACGGGACTTGGTTTTTATAAAAGAGCTAAAAATATTTTTAAAACCAAAGAAATAATTTCTAATAATTTTAATAACAGATTCCCAAAATCTTTTGAAGATATTGTCTCACTGCCAGGTATAGGTCCTTCAACTGCTGGTGCAATTATGTCTATTGCATACAAAAAACCGTATCCTATTCTTGATGCAAATGTTAAAAGAGTGATTTCAAGATACGAAGCTATTGAAAATAGCCCAAAAACAAATAAAAAACTTTGGTTCTTGTCATCACAATACACACCTCAAAATAATATCTTTGAATATACTCAGGGAATTATGGATTTAGGTGCAACCATTTGCACGAATTCAAATCCAAGTTGCAATATTTGCGTACTCAAAAGGAAATGCAAAAGCGCCTTCAAGGTAGAACCAATTAAAAGTAAAAACAAAAAAATTAATCCAACAAAAAAAATTAATTTTATTCTTGCGACAAGCAAAAATTCTGTTTTGTTATTTAAGAAATTAGAAAAAAGTTTTTGGGAAGGTTTGTGGACACCCTATGAAATTGATGAATCAGAAACTACACCATGGAATAAAACATATATGAGTAAAGATAAATTAAATATTAAACATAAGCTATCTCATATTGATTTAGACCTCTATGTGGATATTCACAGGCATGACAAAAAATTTAAAATTGATTCAAATGCTAAATACAAGTGGATTGAAAAAAAAGATATAAGCAAATATGGTTTGCCAAAGCCCATTAAGTCTATAATTGAAAGTCTATGAGTAAAACAGTTTTCTGTAAAAAATATCAAAAAGAGTTACCTGCCCTTAATGTCCCTCCTATGCCAGGGCCAAAGGGCATAGAAATACTAGAAAATGTATCCCAAGAAGCATGGGAGAAATGGAAATCGCATCAAACTACATTAATAAATGAAAAACATCTTGATATGTCTGATCCAGAAAATAGGAAGTGGTTGATGATTCAAATGGACAAGTTTTTTAATAATGAAGATTATGAGAAAGCATCAGGATTTAAGGCATTAGATTAATAAAAATTTCGATTCATTTGCTCCAATATTCTCTATTTAGCTAAAAAAAATTAGTAATTTACAAAATAAATAAATAACGTTAAATTTGGGTATGTCTGAAAATAAAAATTCTAAGTTTCCTTCAGAGGCTGACGTAGTCATAGTTGGTGTTGGAGGTATTGTTGGTTCTATGTTGGCTTATTGGCTTGCTGAATTAGGTCAAAAAAATATTGTAGGTCTTGAGAAATCAAGTGTGATTCCTTCTGATATTGCCTCTACTGCACATGCATCTGATTTTGTTTTCAATACAACTCATGACAAGTTGGGCTGTTGGACAACAGCTTATAGTAGGAAGTTTTATGAAGATAATGGCTTCTTTTTGAAAAAAGGAGGCCTAGAAATTTGTCGAAAAGGCGATGATGCTAGATGGGAAGAATTAAAAAGAAAAGTCGGATCAGGCAAGGCATTTGGTACTAATGTAAGACTTATATCTGCTTCTGAAACTAAAGAAAAGTTCCCGCTTATAGATGAAGATTCAATTATGGGATCTATGTGGGATCCTGATGCTGGATTGGTTATACCTCGTTCTCAAGATGTGGTGAGTTTTGCTGTTGAGAAAGCTAAAGAGCAAGGTGCATTAAAAACCTTTACCGATACTCCTGCAATCGATTTTGAAATAGAAGATGGCCGTGTTGTTGGTGTTAAAACTGATAAGGGTATTATTAAATCAGATAAGGTTGTTATTGCATCTGGTATTTGGGGTCCTTTGATGGGTAAAAAGGCTGGTGTCCCCGTCCCTCTAATGCCGCTTGAACATCCATTGTTATTCTTTGGACCACTTCCAGAAGCTCAAGGGTCTCAAGAATTTCTTGTCTATCCGCTTATGCGTGATCAAGGAAATTCAGCTTACGTTCGAGATACCGGAAGATTGCATGGCGGGATGCTTGAATGGGGTTTTTACGAAGATAAAAAACCAAGGCTAGTCGACCCTGAAGATATTGGAAATCCTGAGAAAACAATGGGTTCAGATTCAATGCGATATCTTGATCTGGAAGAGATTGCAGAGCCTTTAGAAAAAGCCTTTGAAACCACCCCTATTCTTAATGAGCTTGGTTGGGATGAAAGAAGCTCATTCAATGGATTGTTATCCGTTACTACTGATGCAGGATCTCTTATTGGAGAAAGTCCTGAGGTTAGAGGTTTTTGGTTATGTGAAGCAGTTTGGGTAAAAGATGGTCCTGGGTGTGCAAGGTTATGTGCAGAACTAATGGTAAATGGTAAAACCCAAGTTGATATGCATTCATTCGATATTGCTAGATTGTATCCAGAACAAAAAGAAAAAGACTTTGTTAAATCTAGGGCTTTTGAAAACTCTCAAACTATCTACACTCCTGCAGTTCATCCAAGAGAACCTTATATTACTTCAAGAGGAAAGTTTGTGAGCCCTTTTTATGAAAGAGAAAAAGAGCTAGGAGGTTACTTTGATAATGAGGTTGCCCGCTGGGAGCGCGCATTTGCATATGAAAGCAATAGAGAAAAACTTGAACATTATTTAAAAGATATTCCTATCAGAGACAATGAGTGGGACAGAAGACATGTTCCATATGAGCTCGCCAATGCAGAACATTTAGCAATGAGTGACTCAGTTGGAATGATAAACCTCTCACATTTTCCAATCATGGATATTGAAGGACCTGATGCTGAAAAAATGCTCGAATATCTTTCAGTAGCTAAAGTCGGTGGTAATACTCCTGTTGGGAAAGTTATATACACAAATTTTCTCGATGAAGATGGAGGCGTACATGCTGATCTAACTATCTCAAGACTTGGTGAAGACAAATATAGGGTTGTGACTGGTGGTGCTGATGGAAACAGAGATTGGGTTACTTTAAGAAATTATAGAGATGACAATAATCTTGATGCTGAAATCTCAATTAGAACTCATGATATAGCTACTCTTGGTTTATGGGGTCCAAAGGCTGAAGAGGCTCTTGGTAATTTTGTAGATCCTGAAGAGATTAATCTTGAAAACTTTCCTTTTGTAACAGCAAAAAATTTAACTCTTAGTTTATCGGGCGGAAAAACTATCGATGTATGGGCTGCGAGAATATCTTATGTTGGTGAAAGCGGTTGGGAAATATACCTCAACAATAATAGTGATGAAGGCTTAGCATTATATGATTCATTGCTCGAAGTTGGAGTAATTCCTGTTGGAATAGAAACTTATGCTAACAGCAGACGTCTTGAAAAAAGTTTTAGGCTTCAAGGCGCTGATTTAGAGACTGAATACAATGCATGCGAAGCAGCTATTCAAAGGCCTCTTGTTAAAGAGGCAGATTTTCATGGAAAAGCTGCTCATTTAAAACATAGAGAAGAAGACCCATGTGCAATTTTATGCACTATGACAGTTGATGATATAACTGTATCAGGTGTTCCAAGATATCCTGTTGGAATTTCTCCAATAATTGATCTAAGTACTGGAGAAGTCCCAGTTGATAGCAAAGGAAGAAGATCATACACTACTGGAATGTCTTATTGC
>RGHK01000048.1 GCA_010024215.1 Pseudomonadota bacterium
AAGATTATGAGGATGATGTGGCATCTGATCCCAGAATTGATGCTTTAAGAGAAAAAATGGTAATTAATGAAGATAAAAGATACTCTGAGGAATATCACCAAGCAGAAAAGAGGTCGATAGCAAACAGAATAAAGATACATTTTATCGATGGCAGTTCAACAGATGAAGTTGAGGTAGAGTATCCAATAGGACATAAAAGAAGAAGAGAAGAAGGAATTCCTGTTTTAGAACAAAAATTCTTAAAAAACTTAGAAATCACCTATGATACAAAAACCTGTGAAGAAATTTATAGGCTTTGTACTAATCAAAAGGACCTTGAAAATACTTCTGTAATAGAATTCCAAGAATTATTTTCTAAAAAAGATAATAGTTTCTAATTATTTGATAATGGCCTAAATAACCCCTAAAATAGGGCGTTTTATCATTTTTGGACTATAATCACTGCCATGTCAGGCAATACGTTTGGAAATATATTTAAAATTACGACCTTTGGTGAGAGTCATGGGCATGCTTTGGGTTGCATAATTGATGGATGTCCTCCAAATCTTGAGCTAAGTGAAGCTGATATTCAGACTGAGTTAGATAGAAGAAAGCCCGGTCAATCAGATGTTACCACTCAACGCAAAGAAGATGATGCAGTGCAAATATTATCTGGTGTCTTTGAAGGAGGAAAAACACTTGGCACACCTATAAGTCTATTAATCTTTAATAAAGACCAACAATCAAAAGATTATTCAAATATTAAAGATTCATTCAGACCAAATCATGCGGATATAACCTACCAAGCAAAATATGGTCATAGAGATTATAGAGGTGGTGGTAGATCCAGCGCCAGAGAGACGGCTATGAGAGTTGCTGCAGGTGCTATTGCAAAAAAATATCTTGCTAAATACGGAGTCAAAACTACTGGATATGTTTCTCAAATAGGTCATGTTTCTGCAGATTCAATAAACCCTGATTCTGCAAATAAAAACAAATATTTCTTCGCAGATTTATCCAAGCTTGATGATTTAAATAAAATGTTTGATGAATTAATTGCTGAAGGAAATTCAGTTGGAGCTAAGCTTGGTGTTTGTGTCGAGAATTGTCCAGTTGGCTTAGGAGAACCTGTTTTTGATAAATTGAATGCAGATTTAGCTAAAGCAATTATGAGCATTAATGCTGTTAAGTCAGTTTCAATTGGTAATGCAAGCAATATTCTTAATTTAAAGGGTTCAGAGATACGTGATGAAATTAGAGCTGATGGATTTGCCTCTAATAATGCTGGAGGAATTCTTGGCGGCATATCAAATGGTGACAATATAGATTTGGACTTTTTAATCAAACCAACTTCAAGTATTAAGAAAAAAGGAAAGACTGTCGATAAAGATGGAAATGAAGTAGATATTGAAGTTACCGGAAGGCATGATCCGTGTGTTGGTATAAGAGCAGTTCCTATTGCCGAGGCAATGGTTAATCTTGTTATTATGGATCATCTGTTAAGAAACCGTGCTCAATGCGGTGAGGTTGATCAAAAATTACCTTTTACCAAGTAAGATGCCAAAGACTTTATATGACAAGCTTTGGGAAGAGCACCACATAACCACCCTAGAATCATCTGAGTCACTTATATATATAGATAGGCAATATCTGCATGAGGTAACTTCACCTCAAGCTTTTGAGGGACTAACCAAAAAAGGTCTTTTGCCTTGGAGAATTAATGCAAATATTGCTACGCCTGATCACAATGTTCCTACCGAAAGAGGAAAGTCTTTTGGTGCTGAAAATATAAAGGATGAAATTTCAAAAATACAGGTTGTAGAGCTTGATAAAAATTGTAATAAGTTTGGTATTAAGCAATTCGATATTACATCAATCAATCAAGGTATTGTTCATGTTATAGGTCCAGAGTTAGGTTATACATTACCTGGAATGACAATTGTTTGCGGAGATTCACATACATCAACACATGGTGCTTTTGGGTGCTTGGCAATGGGTATTGGAACCTCAGAGGTTGAGCATGTTCTTGCAACACAAACATTAAAAGTCTCAAAACTTAAAAATATGAGAGTTAAGTTTGATGGCATCCCAAAAGAAGGAGTTACCTCAAAAGATATTGTCCTCTATCTAATTAGAACCATAGGTACTGCTGGGGGTAACGGACATGCTATTGAGTTTGCTGGCTCATACATAGAAAGCATATCCATGGAAGCCAGAATGACAATATGTAATATGTCTATTGAAGCGGGTGCCAAGGTAGGATTAATCGCCCCAGATTCAATAACATTTAATTATGTCAAAAAGCATTCCCAGCTTTCTGATGAGGATTTTGATAACGCTATGACCCATTGGAAATCTCTTGTTTCAGATGAAGGAGCATTATTCGATAAAGAGATAAATATTGATGTGTCTAAGATTAAACCTCAGGTTACATGGGGAACTTCACCAGAAATGGTTGTTGATTTCGATCAAGATATTCCAAATTTAGATTCAGTAATAAATGAAAATAAAAGAAATTTTGAATTAGCAAAAAAATACATGGGAATAGAAGAAAATCAGAAAGTTACAGATTTGAAATTTGATAAGGTATTTATAGGCTCATGTACTAATTCAAGAATTGAAGATTTAAGAGAGGCTGCCAAAGCTGTGGAGGGAAAAAAAGTTTCAAAAGATATTATTGAAGCAATAGTTGTTCCGGGTTCAGGACTAGTGAAAGAACAAGCTGAATCAGAGGGTCTTAATATTATTTTTGAAAATGCAGGTTTTATATGGAGAGATCCAGGTTGCTCAATGTGCTTGGGGATGAACCCGGATCAATTAAAACCATATGAAAGATGCGCCTCGACATCCAATAGAAATTTTGAGGGCAGACAAGGTAATCTAGGTAGAACACATTTAATGAGTCCATTAATGGCAGCTTTAACCGCAGTTAATGGAAAAATAGTAGATCCATCATGAAGTTAGCAGGTAATGAATTAAATCTAAGCGGTGTTGTAGCTTGTATTGATAGAGATAATATCGATACAGATCAAATCATCCCAACAGAGTATCTTAAATCTATAAAGAAATATGGCTTTGAAGATTATTTGTTTGATGGTTGGAGATACTTAGATGAAGGAAAATTAGGGATAACTAAGGATCAAAGAGAAATAAATCCTAATTTTATTCTTAATCAGGAGCCTTTCAATAAAGCATCAATCCTATTGACCAGAGATAACTTTGGTTGTGGCTCATCGAGAGAACATGCAGTTTGGGCTCTAAGGGATTTTGGAATTAAGGTTGTTATAGCATCATCTTTTGGTGATATTTTTTATAATAATTGTTTTAAAAATGGTGTTTTACCAATAAGGCTTGAAAAAAATCAAATAGAAGAATTATTTAAGACATTAAGTGGTGAGGTATCAGAGCTATCAGTAGACTTAGACTCCAAAAAGATATCTCATAAAAAACATGAGCTATATGATTTTAAGGTTGAAGATAACTTACTAGAGCGTATTATTTTTGGTCTTGATGATGTCGATATGACTTTAAAATATAAAGATAAAATAATAGCTTTTGAGCAAGCAAGAAGAAAAGAAAAACCGTGGATATTTGCAAATGACTAAAGAAATATTAATTCTTCCTGGAGATGGAATCGGCCAAGAGGTTACTAGCTCTGCAAAAGAAATTTTAGATTTTTTAATTGTTGAGCATGGGCTTGATTTTAAAGTAACAGAAATGGAAGCGGGTGGTACTGCGTATGACAAGTTTGGATCACCATTGCCAGAAAATGTACTCGATAAAGCAAAACAAAGTGACGCGGTGCTGTTTGGAGCAGTCGGAGGCCCGAAATGGGACAATTTAGATTGGGATAATAGGCCAGAACATGCATTACTTTCTTTAAGAAAGGAGCTTGAGCTTTTTGCAAATCTAAGACCAGCATTTTTATTTAATGAATTAGCCTCCGCATCACCGATTAAAGATCACATTATTAAAAATCTAGATATTTTGATTGTTAGAGAGCTTACTGGAGGCATATATTTTGGCGAGCCGAGAGCTATAGTTGAAGATAAAAGTCCGTCTTATGCTTTTAATACTATGATCTACAATGAGAATGAAATTAAAAGAATTGCAAAAGTAGCTTTTGAATCAGCTCAAAAAAGAAATGGTAAATTGTGCTCTGTTGAAAAAGCAAATGTATTGGAAGTTTCTAAGTTTTGGAGAGCCATTGTTTCTGATATGGCTAAAGATTACCCAGATGTGGAGCTTTCACACCAGCTAGCGGACAATACAGCGATGCAGCTTGTATTAAATCCAAACCAATATGATGTTATTGTTTCAAGTAATCTGTTTGGAGATATTTTATCTGATATTGCAGCCACTTTATCTGGCTCAATTGGAATGCTGCCATCGGCTTCGCTTAATAGTTCAGCGCAAGGAATGTATGAGCCTTGTCACGGCAGTGCTCCAGACATTGCTGGTATGGATATTGCCAATCCATTAGCTATGATCGCTTCTTTGGCAATGGCTTTAAGATACTCTCTTGATCAAAAAGATTTAGCAATAAAAATTGATAATGCAATTAAGGAATTTATTGCACAAGGTTATAGAACAAAGGATATCAGCACCGATGAAGAGTATGTAAAAACTTCAGAAGTTGCATCAATTTTAATAGGAATTTTAAAAAATGGATAAAACATTAAATATGGCACTAGTTGGTGCTTCAGGTGTTGTTGGTCAAAAAATACTACAGTTGTTAGATAAAAAAGGAATAAAAATTGAAGAATTATATCCGCTTGGTAATTCTACTGTAGGTCAAACAATTCATTTTCAAGAGCAAGATTATGTAATTGGTGACCTCGATTCCTTTGATCCTAAAAAAGCGAATATAACTATATTTTCAGCAGGAGGCAGTGTCGCCAGAAAATATGCTAGAAAATTTGTTGAGGCTGGAAGTTATGTGATTGATTTATCATCTGAATTTAGATATGAAGATGATGTTCCATTAATTATTCCAGAAATAAATGGAAATATTTTAGAAGAGCTTCAAGAGCCAACTTTAATAGCTAATCCAAATTGTTCAACTTCTCAGTTGCTGATGGTTTTAAAACCTATTCATGAAAAGTTTGGTATAGAATTTTTAAATATTGCTACTTATCAAGCAGTTTCAGGCACTGGTAAAGAAGCAGTTGAAGAACTAAGGCAGCAGACATATGAAAGTGAGTCAGCTGAATCAAAAGTTTATCCTAAGCCAATTGCCTTTAATGTCATTCCTCAGTGCGATATCTTTTTAGATAACGCCTTTACCAAAGAAGAGATGAAGCTTGTATGGGAGACAAAAAAAATTCTAGATCCAAAAATTGATGTACAAGCCACTTGTGCTAGGGTACCTGTTTTCAATGGACACTCAGAGGCAGTATTTCTAAAAGTATCTAACAGAGCTTCAAGAGAAGATATTATAAACATAGTTAGTGGAAATGAAGGAGTATGTGTTATGGATAACCCTGAATTATTGGAGTATCCAACGCCTTATGAGCAGGCCAATGATTCAGAAGATGTTTATGTTGGTAGAATTAGATCACAAGATATACAAGGTGATACATGGATATCTTTATGGGTTGTTGCAGATAATGTTTATGGAAAAGGCGCAGCACTAAATGCTGTTCAAATCCTTCAAAATTTAATATCTAATAATAAATTGTGTTAAGAGCTTTATTTACTTTATTTTTTTTAATTCCAGTAAATATTACTGCTGATGGACTACTATCATCACCCAAGCTAACTTTAAATTCTCAAGGAGAGAGGGTTATTGAATTTAAGATTCAAAATTCAAGAATATCTGATGATGATATTTTGTTAAAAGAATACAAATCAGATGAACCTTTAAATCAAATGTATGTAGCATATACATTGCTTGAAGATTTTTCTAACTATAAGACTTATTCAATAGTCCTCAGTAATTCATATGATGCAAATTATTTTAATTTTAAGCTGGTGATTAAAAATGAATTAGCAAAAGATATTTTTATTTTTCTACCATCAAAGATTAATTCATCATCTTTAACCTTTGAGCCAAGTTTGTGTCTATAAATTTGTCTCGGTCTATGAAATTTATCTAATTTAGAGTAAAAAAAATATTTATCATCATAGGACCACGTAATACCACCAGCAGTATCAGGGATTGGTTCCTCTATTATTTTATTATCAGCTATATTCCTTACAAATATTGTGAAATATTCACTTCCTTTATCATCAACAGAGTAAGCTAATAGCTCATCATTATTTGAAACAGCGATGTCTCCCGTATTAAAAAACTTTTTCCCTTTGGCTTCAAGGTCACCATCCCAATATGTTTCTATATTTTTTTCACCAATTTTTCGTCTTAGTTTTTTTGAGTAGTTTCCTTCTTTAGCAACTTTTGTCCAATATTCAAATTTTTTATCTTTATAAGGAAGACTTTCATCATCTAATTTTATCCTTGATTTTATTTCATTAAATAATTTTTTTTGTAATTCCTTTGTATCCGCCATCACATTTTCCGTGTGAGTATTTTCTTCAATTAGATATTCTTTAACCTCAGGCAAGAGCTTAGAGCCATCTTTTAATACTTCCAAAATAGCCTTAACGGATTGCATTTTAACAATATCGGGAATCCCAAGGGTGATATTGTATTCTTTC
>RGHK01000049.1 GCA_010024215.1 Pseudomonadota bacterium
TTTAGTCTTCACAAAAAAATATAGCAGTGCAGATAAAATAATTCTTTCACTCAATCCAAAAAATGTTTCTAAATTTATAGACTGTGGAATGATGAACGATGAGATTTATGTGAATTATATTAATAGGATTTTTGAATCAGACTTAAAAATTAAAACAACAATACTTCTTGATTCCATAAATATGAATTTGACTAAAGTAGAGGTGACTTCTGAATATCAATTTACATCGATTGAGACTGGAACGAGATGGAATTTTCAAACAAATAATCCGAAATTAATTCTTGTTGGAACCCCGGCTTATGGAGCAGAACCCTATAGGAAGTGTTTAGCAAAAAATTTTATTGAAAATAGAATTATTGAAGAAATCAAAATAACCGTAAAATAAAACACGGGATAGATTTTTAATACTTTTGTTTTGATGTTATAAATATATTTTATAAACCTTTTTTTTGGGGGAAGATTATGAACAATAAAATAATAGCAACAATATTTTTATTTACCTCTGTTGGAGTTTTTGCAGGCCATCATGGCGATGGTCATAAAAGCATGGGTAATTCAGAGGAATGGGAAATAGAAACTTACACTTCAGCAGCCCCAGATTTTATTGGGAACTTTGCGACAGTTGTTGGCGCAAGTGGAGAGGTTATAAGAGAGGGAACTAATGGATGGACTTGTCTTCCATTTATTCCAATGCCAAAAATGGGTTTTAAGACTGCTAATGAAGCAGCTCCAGCATGCGCCGATGCAAACGCTGTTGCATGGGCAAATGCATATATTGCACAGGCTAAGCCTGAAATAGAAAATGATGGTTGGATATGGATGAAACACGGTGATACCGGTGTCGATAATTTTAGACCATATTCTGAAGGGGATAAGGCAAATACAAAAGCTGAAGATTGGATATATTCAGGCTCACACTTAATGCTAATGCCAAAAGATCCATCATCACTTGATGGTGTTTCTACAGATTTCACAACTGGCGCACCTTATGTAATGATGAAAGGGACCCCCTTTGTTCATTTAATGATTCCACTAGATGGTTATTATGACTATCAACCAGAATCAGCACCAAAATAAAGATATAAATATGGGGGACATGAATTATGGAAAGATATACAAGCTTTAGAGATTTTTATCCTTATTATTTAAGTGAGCATAGCAATAAAACTACAAAGCTCTTGCATTTTATTGGTACAACCATTGCTATTTATCTTTATGTAAGATTCTTTATGACATTCGACTTCATGTTTTTAATTTATTCTTTGCTAGCTGGATATGGGTTTGCATGGATAGGGCATTTCTTTGTGGAAAAGAATAAACCAGCAACTTTTAAATATCCTTTTTGGAGTTTTATTGGTGATCATAAAATGTATTTAGAAATTCTTCAGGGCAAACATAAGATTTTTTAAAATAAATGGAAACATATCAAATAATAGTTTTAGCGCTATTCTGCGCTCTTGTATTACTAGAAATTTTATTTACAAATTTCTTCAGTAAACATAAACAAAGACCAAAAGATGGAGTGGTTGAGTTTATTGGTTTTTTTCAATTAAACTTTTTAGCTCTCCCGCTAGTTTTTGGTTTTGGTTACGGCCTAGCAGAGACCTTTTTTCCAGGTACAAAAGGCATTATTTCAGAATGGGGGTTTTTTGCTATTTTTGGTTTGCTTTTAATCTTTGATGATTTAACTCAATATTGGTGGCATAGAACTTGTCACAATGTTCCTATTCTCTATAACCTTCATAGGGCTCATCATGATTCTGAATATTTATCAATCAGAGTGGTTTATAGAAATGCGCTTTTATACTACATATTAATGCCAGGTCTATGGTTTGCTGGAATTCTTTTCTATATGGGATCGGGATGGGTATATTTTGTATATATAGTTGTTAAGCAGGCTGTTATTTTTGGAGCACATACAGATCTTAGATGGGATAAAAAATTGTATGAGATTAAATGGATGCATCCTATCATGTGGGTTTTGGAAAGAACCATCTCAACTCCATCTACTCATTGGGCTCATCATGGAAAACACCTTAGTGATGAAAACACACATTACAAAGGTAACTATGGCAATCTTTTATTTTTATGGGATGTCATTTTTGGAACAGCAAAAATAACAAGAAAGTATCCAAAAGAAGTTGGGGTAGAAAATCTTTCAGAAGTATCAGCTTTAACGCAGTTGTTTTGGCCAATCTTTAGGTCACCGGAAGGCTCTGATAATAAACATATCTAAATGCATGATATAAATGCTGAATTCTGGGAAAATCCACCCTGGGGAGATGGCAAAGAGAAGTACAGACTTGGTTTAAACCCCATCTCAAAGGAAGATTGGTTAAACAGGAAGATTAGCCCAAAGCTTTTACAACACAAGAAACACTTATTAGATACTAATTATTCTAGTGTCATTGCAGTGACCGATGATTCTCTTGAAGCTCAAGAGATTCTCAGCAAAGAGTTTGATATAGGCAAAAGAAGCTATCCTGATTTAATTGCTGATATGAGCTTAAAGATTCAAGACGATTTATGTTTGATAAGATCTAATAATGATCAGGAATTATTAGCAGCAAGCGTCTGTTCACCTAGTTATTGGAATGTTCAATCTAAAATAGGCAAACCTTTAAAAGAAATTCATAGCCCCGTGACAACACTAAATGAAAAAATTGGCAAAAGAATTTCAACTTTTATAAGACAAGCACCCTTGCTTAAACCTTTTGGACGACAAAACTGGTTGGTTCATGGGGATACAAAACGGTTTCATTTACAAGAAGAACCGCTCTTACAATCTGACCCATCTTCATGGTTTATAAGGTCTGAGAAAGAGACTTTATGCAGATTTCATGAGAACTACTCACTATTTACTATTAATGTTCTATTTCAACCTTTAAGCATTATTAATGAATACCCCGAACAAAAACATAATTTAATTAAAAGCATTAATACTTTTGATGATGATGAAATTGCTTATTTCGGTGGGCAAAAGAAGGTTAACCTGCTTCTTAAATATCTTTTATCTTAAATAGAGTAAAATATAACTACAGAATATATCTAGCGGGGAGGTTTGAATATGTTCGGTGAAATTTCATATATAGGCTGGTTTCATACTATTGTTGGAACGGCAGCAATTATTGTTGGGCTTTACCTTCTCATCAAAGATAGATTCATTTTTTTAGATAAAAATTCAGCTAAATTTTATATAGCTGCCACTGTAATCACCTCAGCTTCATCACTATTTATATTTAGTGCTACTGGCTCTTTTAATTTAGCGCATGTGCTCTCAGTTATGACAATTATTGCTGCATTATTTGCGGTATTCTTGCATCGTTTTAATGTTTTTGGTTTTCTTAATGTTTTTATCAAACAACTTTCATTAACTGCTACAGTTTTTTTTAGCATGCTTCCAACTACTGCTGAGGTGCTTCAAAGATTTCCACCAAGCAATCCATTTGCTGATTCTATTGAAGATCCTTTAGTACAAAGTTTTTATTTTTGGTATGTAATTATTTTTGGTTTATTTGGTATCTATCAGATAACAAGAATGTATCGGGAGGAAATAAATGGAATCTAGAAATTATGCAAAGCTTATAGAGGCATCAAAATCAGCACATGAGAAATGGAGGCTAGTGCCAGCACCTCAAAGAGGTGAAATTATTAGAAACTTTGGGAATGAAATAAGAAACCAAAAAGTTGAGCTTGCAAAAACAATAACAGAAGAGGCAAGAAAAATTGTTACCGAAGCCGAGGGTGAGGTTCAAGAGGCAATTGATATGTGTGATTTTGCAACAGGGCTTAGCAGGCAGTTATACGGACTTACTATGCCAAGCGAAAGACCAGATCACAGGCTTCAAGAGATATGGCAGCCATTGGGGATAGTTGGGTGTATAACAGCTTTTAATTTTCCTATGGCAGTTTTTGCTTGGAATTTTTGTTTAGCTGCAGTTTGTGGAAACAGTATTATATGGAAGCCAAGTCCTCACTCAAATAAATGTGCTGATGCTTTAAAAAACATATGGGATAAGGTTACCCAAGAGCATAAAGATCTAGTTATTGTCCTTAAAGGAGGTAATGAGGAGGCTGTTGCTATTTGCGAAGATAAAAATATTCAACTTGTTTCTGCGACCGGAAGTACACAAATGGGTAAGGAGTTAGCACCAATAGTTGCAGCTAGACTTGGAAGAACTTTATTAGAACTTGGTGGTAATAATGCAGCAATTATTTGCCCAACTGCTGATTTAGATTTAACGGTTAAAGGCATAACATTTTCAGCTTGTGGAACCACCGGTCAAAGGTGCACAACTTTGAGAAGGGCATTTGTGCATGTTGATATTTATGATCAGTTCATGGAAAAACTGCATGGGTATTATGCAAGCTTAAAGATAGGTGATCCCTCTGATGAATCCTCGCAGCTTGGGCCATTAATTTCAGAAAGCAGCTTCAACACAATGCAGAGTATCCTCGAATCTTTAAAGAAAAAAGATGTAGTTGTTCATGGGGGTCAAAGACTAGAAGTTGGTGACCCTAAAGAATTTTATGTGATGCCGGCAATAGTAGAAGTTTCAGAAATAGAAGAAGAGATGCTAAATGAAACCTTTGCTCCAATTTTGTATGTAAAGAAATTTACTGATCTTAAGGATGCAATTCACATGCAAAATAATGTTAGACAAGGCTTAAGTAGCTCAATTTTTACTAATGATTTCAGAGAGTCTGAGTTATTTTTAAGCTCAGAAGGCAGCGATTGTGGCATTGCTAATGTGAACATTGGAACAAGTGGCGCAGAAATAGGAGGAGCTTTTGGTGGTGAAAAAGACACTGGCGGAGGAAGAGAGTCTGGGTCAGATGCGTGGAAAGCATATATGAGAAGAGTAACGGCTACAGTTAATTATGGGAGCGAGCTGCCGCTTGCTCAAGGAGTAGAGTTTGATGAAAGCTAAGATAGCAATTATAGGTAAGGGCAACATTGGATGGGCAATCAAACAATTGCTAAAAGACAATTATGAGATTAAGCATGGAGATATCACCGAAGGACTAGACGCTAGAGATATAGATCAAGTCAGAGGTTTTTTAGATGGAATGGATGCTGTTATCTCTGCAGGCCCCTTTGCAATTAATAAGAATATTGGAACTGTGGCAGCCGAAATGGGCATTGGATATTTTGATTTAACAGAGGATGTTGAAACAACAGAATTTATTAGAAGCATTGATTCAAATAGCGTCATGATGCCTCAATGTGGACTAGCTCCAGGAGCAATTAATATATGTGCTGCAGGCATGATCAATCAATTTGATAAAGTTAAAGAGGTAATGATGAGGGTGGGTGCTTTACCAAGATTCACAAATAATGAAATGAGTTATTACCTAAGCTGGTCAACCAATGGATTGATAAATGAATATTGTAATGAAGCTGATGCAATATATGAGGGTAAATCTATTAAAGTAATGCCACTAGAAGGTGCTGAAAAGTTAACGATTGAGGGGGAGTCTTATGAGGCATTTAACACTAGCGGTGGTTGCGCAACCATGTGTGAGACTTATGAGAACAAGGTAGAAAACCTTTCATATAAAACCATCAGATATCCAGGCCACCTCAATCACATGAAATTTTTATTTAATGATCTTCATTTAAAAAAGAACAAAGATGTGCTTGAAAAGCTTTTTGACAAAGAAGTACCAAGAACCACGAATGATGTGATCGTTTTTTATGTCAAAGTAATAGGCGAAATAGAGGGTATTCTTCAAGAAAAGACTTATTTAAAGAAGATTTATGGCGACGAGACTTTTAGCGCAATACAAAGAACAACGGCATCGGGCGTATGTAGTGTTCTCGATATGTATTTAAATGGAAAAATTAAATCAAAGGGGTTTGTAAAACAAGAATCAATATCCTGGGAAGATTTTATTGATAACCCTTTTGGAAAAGTTTATACATAATTAATTTTTATAAATAAAGATTTCCTCTAATGATACTCCAAAGTATCTTGTTAACTTCATGGCTAGGGTTAAAGATGGATCAAATTTTCCATTTTCAATAGAGTTAATAGTTTGCCTGCTAACAGATAGAGCATCGGCAAGATCATTTTGACTGACGCTTCTAATCTTTCTAAGATTTTTTAAGTTATTATCCATGTCTTATATATTTCTTGTCAAAAAGATACCCACCAATTCCAGTACCAATACCCCATGCTATAAAGCATTCGTAAAATCCAACCGAAAAACCCAGGTATGGTGACAAAATTGAAAAAAGCATACCAAAGCTAATAAAGCCAATTCCACCCCAAGCACCTAGATAAAGATAATATCTTTGCATAAATTCATCCTGAGTTTTTATAAACTTATTTTGATAGAAAGCTGCAGCCGCCCATAGAATAATGACCATAGCTCTAGATATATGATAGAACAATGAATCTGTAGTAGCTTCTTCTAATTTAGGCCCAAAGATACCATCTACAGAAGTTAAATGAATGCCCCAAAAAAAAGCACCAATAAAAAATAATGTAATCGAAGTTAGATAATTTTTTTTATCTTCCTTATTTAAAGAACTTATCTGAATCCAAGAACCTCTATGTGTTATTTTCGCCATGTCTGTCTCCCTAATATTTGCACTTTGAATATATATTTTCAATT
>RGHK01000050.1 GCA_010024215.1 Pseudomonadota bacterium
GCACTCCTCTCCCCCTATTAGAATTGCTGACATCTAAAATGGAGGACTTAGGTCCTCCATTTAATTTTAAGATACCTTCATTGATTCTATTTTGCTCTTAGTCGCTAATAAAATCTTTTGCTCATCATCCTCAGTTCTTTCATCTAAAAGCTTTTCGATTTGTATCAATGTTTTATCTACAGAACCCCATGGCCCCTCTTCACTATTTCTTTGAGAAATAAGGTCTTGATATCTTTTATTTATATCATCAGGAATATCTACCGAGAACTGATTGCAGATTATTCTTTCTGCAAAAAGCCTTAGCCTTTCATCTTCAAAGTTTCTTGAAATTTTAATCATATGATTTGGGTCAGAAGTTAAATGAAATTCCTGCATTAAATCTTTGTCTCTGCTTGATGGAAAGCCGCCTGAGTATATTGTTCCTTCAATATGCTCGGATTCAGGAAAATCTATTATCCTATCCTCCATTGCTTGTGAAACTTTTTGTTGAAAGTCTTTGTCAGCTTTGATAATGTCAGCGCGTCTTTGTAATTCAGAAAACTCAATATCAAAAGCATTAGAGTTTGTTAAAAGCTTATGTGAACAAACTGGTATTGTCTTATTAATTTTATATTTTTTTAATGGGCCGTCTCTTCCCTTTGACTGCACTAGTTTATTTATCTCGGCATAGTCTAAATCTAATATATCCTCTGGATCATAACTTAAATCAAAGAAAACTATTTCATTGGGTCTGCTTGCATCACTTCCACATAATACAACAGGGTATTTAAAAGTATGTCTTCTATGTATTTCACCAAGAGCTAAAAATTCATCAGAATACAAAAGATCTTTAATACCTGGCTTGGTAGATGTATTTATAAAAGATTGAAATAAATCGGGCAGTTTTTTTTGAATGATCACACATAACTCAATCATCAGATTGCAATCAGCAATAGCATCGTGAGCGTCACCTGCATCAATTCCATGCTCTTGAGCTAAATGTTCCAATTTATAGCTTATTCCAGGACCGCCCTCAAAAAGAGGAATTGAAATTTCTTCAGAGAAAAATGCGGCAATATTATGCATCATTAACATTAAATCAAGTCGGCCATTTCCATTAGTATTAGTTGTATAAGGCTCTAAAAGATTCCAAAAAAATTGTCTTCTTATTAATTCTTCATCAAACGCATGACCGTTATATGTAATAAAGACTGAAGGGCTTTGACTAGACCATTTTTTCCATTGCATTTGTATATCTTTCATCATTTGGTAATGTGAAATATTTGAATTAAAAAGATCTATCTTTTTATTTGTTAGCATTGCCATGGGTTGTGGGATTACCCATGGAAGTGGAGAGCAGCCTATATTTTGTTCATCAATAGCCCTTAAGTTTTTATCTGTTAAAATCGACCCGCATTGCAGTATTTGACTGAAATCTTTTTGAATTCCAGTCGTCTCTGTGTCGTAAAAAATTAAATTATTGAATGACAATTATCTAACTATGTATTTGCCAAGCTCTAGTCTTGCCACGGCCCTTCTATGAACTTCATCTGGACCATCTGCAAGTCTCAAGGTCCTTATATGCGCATACATTGATGCAAGGGGTGTTAATTGCGATACTCCTTCTCCACCATGCATTTGAATTGCTCTATCAATAATTTTTAAAACAACATTAGGTGCAAAAACTTTTATTTGAGCAATTTCACTAGCCGCAATTTTATTTCCAACAGTATCCATTTTATGAGCTGCATCAAGTGTTAATAATCTTGCTGCATTAAGCTCAATTCTAGATTCAGCAATATAATCAAAATTTGCTCCTAAGCTAGCAATGTTTTTTCCAAAAGGTGTTTTAGAGGGATCTATTCCTCTTTTACACATTAATTCTATTGCTCTCTCACCCACACCAATAGTTCGCATGCAATGATGTATTCTTCCAGGACCTAGTCTGCCTTGAGCAATTTCAAAACCTCTTCCCTCGCCTAAAAGCAAGTTATCTTTTGGAATTCTAACATTATTAAATTTGATGTGAGCATGTCCATGAGGAGCATCATCGTATCCAAATACATGCATCATTTTTTGAATTTCAATACCCTCAGATTCCATTGGAACTAACATCATAGAATGTCTTTGATGTTTTGCTGCTTCAGGATTAGTCACTGCCATAAAAACAAGTATCTTGCATCTTGGGTCGCCAGCACCTGATGTCCACCATTTTTCACCATTAATTACGTATTCGTCGCCATCCAAAACAGCAGTTGCTTGCATGTTTGTAGCATCAGACGATGCAACCCCTGGTTCAGTCATTGCAAAGGCTGATCTTATTTCACCATCGAGTAATGGTTTCAACCACTCTTCTTGATGACTTTCGTTACCATATCTGGCAATAACTTCCATATTACCAGTATCTGGAGCAGAACAGTTCATTGCCTCCGATGCTATGCTACAAGTACCCATTACTTCTGCTAAATGTGCATACTCATAATTTGTTAGCCCCGCACCAAATTCACTTTCTGGTAAAAAAAGATTCCATAAACCCTTAGACTTTGCTTTGTCTTTAATTTCATCAATCACTTTTGGGTATGAATTCCATCTATTTTCACCTTCTTCAATTTGATTATGAAAAATGTGTTCTGCAGGAATGCATTCTTGTTCTATAAAATCTTTAACTCTCTTTATAAGATCTTGCGCTTCTGGTCTTAGTTCTGGCAACATTTAAATATAACTCCCTATATACACTAATATTTGGTAATATTATAAGTGTGATGAATAATACAAATACTCTGAATAACTATAATAACTTTATGAGCGTTTCAATGCTACATGCACGTTTGCATTATCGCTGTCCAGAATAACATCATGAAAATAAGCACCTTTGATTTAAATCTTTTTGTTATCTTGAATGCTATATATACAGAAGGTAGCCTTACAAAAGCAGCTGAGGTTGTTGGTATTACTCAGCCAGCTGTTTCAAATGCATTGTCTAGATTACGTGAAAAATTCAATGATGATCTTTTTGTAAGAACTGGTTCTGGAATGGTTCCAACTCAAAAAACAGAAAATATTATTAATGACATTCAAAGTGCTTTAGCTCTAATGCAGCAAAGCGTTAATGAGCCAGACACCTTTGATGCAGAAAATACCACAAGGACATTTAAATTATCTTTGGGAGACATTTCTGAGGGAAGAGTTTTGCCATACATCATGAAAGAAATAGATCAAAACGCTAAAAATATTTCTGTTGGAAGTTATGCATACAAAAGAAGTGATCAAGTTCATGCCCTTGCAACGCACAATCTAGATTTTGTAGTTGACCCTGTAATACCAGCTTCAGATGAAATCAATTCTTACAAAGTCTTTGAAGACGACTTTGTAGTTATTCACAGAGAAGACCATCCTTTATCAAAAATTGAGAATCCCACAATAGATGATATTTTGTCACAAGGACATCTTCATGTTTCTAGCAGAAAAAGAGGATTACACCTTATTGATGTTGAGCTTGATAAAATAGGCTACAGAAGAAATGTTGCCCTAAGATGTCAACATTTTTTAATAGCTCCAACAATAGTTAAGTCTACAGATCTAGTTTTATTTGCTACAAGGAGTTTTGCTAAAGCTCATAACCTTCCATTCGTGGAAATCCCAGCTGAGATACCTTCAATGGAATACTTTTTAATATGGCATAAAAGTGATGAAGGAGATGGAGGTCATATTTGGATGAAAGATCTTATTATTAAAGCATTTATTGCTGCAAAAAAATAATAGCCCCACTATCCTAAATTATGTCCTGCAGTTTTAACTATTCCTCCATCTGAGGCAATAGTTTCACCAACAACATAAGCACCAGCTCTTGAACATAAAAATATAGTAAGACCAGCAATGTCCTCAGGGCTTCCAGTACGCTTTCTTGGATTTCTTTTTTCAATTTCAGAATAATCAGAATTCACCGCAGAACCAAGCATAGCACTAGGATATGGTCCAGGCGCGATAGCGTTTACTGTAATATTTTCTGAAACAAGTTGTGCTGCAAGATGCCTTGTAAGATGATGAACTGCTGCTTTGGAACTACTATAAGAAAAAGTAGGAAAAGCTGGTACATTTAGACCATCAATAGAACCAATATTAACAACCCTTGAGGGATCTTCTAAAGTGGCTCTCTTCGTAAGGAGATGTTTCATTTTTTGAGTTAAGAAAAAAATACTTTTTACATTCAAATCCATTACCTTATCCCATCCAGATTCAGAAAAACTTTCAAATGGCTCTCCCCAAGCTGCACCAGCATTATTTATTAAATAATCGATTCCCTCTTCTTTTTCTTCAATTTGTTGAGTAAAAGATTCTATTCCCTCTAGGGTGCTAAGATCACATGGTATAGCAACACATTCGCCCCCATATAATTCTGATAACTCTTTTGCTTTTTCTATTAAGGCTGGAGCTTTTCTAGCAGTAATATAAACTTTTGCACCATTGGCTAAAAATCCAGCTGTTATCATCTCACCTATACCTCTAGATCCTCCAGTAACAACTGCTATTTTGTTTTTTACACTAAATATATTATTAATTTCCATGAAAGCTCCCTTATTAAGTTACTCAAGGATTATATATCGAAAAAATTGAAATGGAATTTTTAAAAACTAGTGCATAGTTGTATAAAATCACATCATCTTTGTTGATTTATAAATGTTAGAATAAGTCATGATCATTTATAGTCTGTTTGGATTAATAGTATCTTTAGCTGTTCTTATTTGGGGTGCTGATAAATTTGTAGATAATTCATCTCTTGTTGCTAAAAAATTAGGTCTGAGTGAGTTAACAATTGGACTTACAATTGTTGCTTTGGGCACATCAGCCCCAGAAATATTTGTTGGTATTTCATCTGTTTTTAATGGCACAGAATCAATAGCAATGGGTACAGTTGTAGGATCAAATATTTCAAACATTGCATTAATTTTTGGTGTTTCATGTATTGGCCTATCTCTAAGACCTGCTAGAACCAACCCATACCAATTCATACCTTTTTTCTTGGCAGTAATTGTTCTTGGCCTAGGATTAAGTGATTTAAAGATTACAAAAGCTGAAAGTATAGAATTTTTGTTTGTATTTGCAGCCTTTATGTATTTTACCTATATCTTTAGGCTGCCTGATAAAAACGATAGTGACGAAGTTAATATTAAATTAGGCAAAACGATATTCTTTTTAGTTGTTGGATTGCTGGCTTTAATTGTGGGATCAAATTACGCGGTACTTAACGCTGAAAAAATTGCACAAATGCTTAACGTACCTCAAATAGTTATTGGTTTAACGATAATTGCTATTGGGACAAGCTTACCTGAATTAGCGGCAACTATTTCAGCAATTATTAAAAAGAAAAATGACATGGTAATTGGGAACGTTATTGGGTCTAATGTAATGAATATTACATTAGTTGTCCCGATCATTGGTTTCTTCTCTAATACCTCATTTGAGCCGACTCTTTTTTCAAGAGATTTTATAATTATGTTAATTGTCTCAATATTGTTTATTGTGATAGCAGTAACCTATTCTTCTGAAAAGATTAATATTAAGTTTATAAGGTTTATTGGTTGCATATTTGTAACTGGTTATGTTCTTTATATTTTAAACCTTAGTAATATATTCTGATTTATTTTTATTAGCTAATATAAAAATTCCAACAAAGAAAGCACATACTTCAAATATAAAAAAAGAATTTAGAAAAGTTGGCATTGATGGCATAAAAGAAAAGAGTATTCTTCCAAATGCTATAGAGCCAGTTAAAAAAGTTAAAAATTTAACTGCAAATATCCCAATGTTTTGTTTAAACATTCCTACAAAGCACATAATACCGATACATATATTAAGTCCGCCATATATACCCCCAATTTCTGAAAGACCAATATCGGAAGCAATGTTTAAGCCAACGGCTTCAATAAATGAAATATGACTAAATATAGCCCAAACGCCAATGGCAAAATAAATAAGCCCCATAAATATAAAATAGAATCTTAATAACCAAACCATATATGTTTTCTCCTTTTTATAATTGTAATATATATAAATAAAGACATAATGCACAATAATATGAAGATAATTAAAAAATTTCAGTTGCTGTTTATCTTGCTATTTAGCGTAATTGCAAGTGCTGATTATTTAATCATACCGTCAGATGAAGACCTAAAGATGCCTCTTCCATTACCTTATGATGGCAAAGAATATTCAGAAAAAAATATTAAAACGTTCATCGAAAATACTATTGCAGAATCAAAACAACCAATAATTATTTTTGGTGGTAATTGGTGTGCGGATTGCAGAATATTAGACGGCACTTTTGAATTGCCTACTGTTAAAGAATTTATGCAAGCTAAATATAGAATCCTTCATATAGATGTAGGTCGTTATGAGAGAAATATGCATTTATTTAGTTTTTTTGGGATACCAAAAGAGGAAGGAGTCCCAAGAGTACTTGTTTTTGATAAGCAGAAAAATTTACTTAATGCACCTTCATCTAAAGAGTGGACAACAGCAAGAGATAGAAAAAAACAAGAAATTTTTAATTACTTTCAAGACCTAGTTGCTGATTAAGTTTATACATAGACTATCAACATTATGAAAAAACCTTCATCAAAT
>RGHK01000006.1 GCA_010024215.1 Pseudomonadota bacterium
AAAAGAGGGTAGATCGATCTGTTTTACTGAAGCCTCTCTATATCAAAATGATAAATTAATTGCGACATCCTCAGCTACTAATAAGA
The DNA here is from genome assembly GCA_010024215.1 of Pseudomonadota bacterium. Taxonomy (GTDB): domain Bacteria; phylum Pseudomonadota; class Gammaproteobacteria; order Magnimaribacterales; family D2472; genus SCGC-AAA076-P13. The sequence goes on from RGHK01000006.1 coordinate 87, forward strand.
TGGTTGATAGTCCTTTTTAAGATATACTTTTTATCATGGATGACGAAAAGTTAGATAAGCTTTTAGAATATATCAAACCTGCTAATTCATTTGAAAATACAGATCATCCTATAGTGCCAGATTACTCAAATTATGATAATTGGGCTGCATATCCAGAAAAAGATGGACAGCAGTTTTATCTACCAGACTCATCATTAGCAATAAATAAAACAAATAATGATGTTGATGTATTTTATATACATCCAACAGGTTTTTTTGAGAAAACATGGAATTCGTTCATGGAAAAAGACAGAGCTGCATATGAAAGAACCGAAATGATGCTAGGAAATCAAGTTTCAGCATTCAATGACAGTTGTAATATTTATGCACCTGAATATAGGCAAGCCACTTATTATTCATACTTTGCTAAAAATTCTGATGGTATGTTAGCGCATGATTTAGCCTTTGAAGATATTCTGAACTCATTTAACTATTTCATTGAAAATTTTAATAAAAATAAACCTTTTATTATTATGAGCCATAGTCAAGGAGCTCTGCATGCTCATAGACTCATTTCTAAATATATTCAAGGAACAAAATTACAAGAAAGGATGATATGTGCTTATGTTATTGGTTATATCATCCCGGATAATTTATATGATGAATTATTTCCATTAATTCCAAAATCTATATCTCCAATAGATACCAATTGTATTATTTCATGGTCTACAGTAGTTGAAGGTTTTAAAAGACAAAGAGTAAGAACTATCTTTTGGACTCCATCAGAATGGACTATTCAATATATGGATCAGAAAATATATTCTACAAATCCTTTTACTTGGTTAAATGATAACGATTGGCATGAACCACCAGAATGTCATAGCGCTGTCATAACCAAATCACCAAATTATGATTTTGCAGATAGACTTTCAACCAAACATTCCGGAGCTAAAAAAAGCCTTAGATATAGTAGCGTGCAAGATTTTTCTGTATCTTTAAATGCTCAAAATGGTTTACTAGAAGCAAGAGGTCCTTTGGTTGATAGAATGAAACGAATTCAATATTTTACCGGTGACCTGCATAGTTATGATGTTATGCTTTTTTGGGGGTGTCTTAGACAAAATATTAAAGACAGAATAAATGCATTCTTATAAGCTCCTTTTAATGTCAGTATTTTTTTTTACATCATTACAATCATATGAAGAAGGTCATATATATAACGATGATATAAAAATTGTTTATAGAGATTATGGTCCTAAAGATGCACAGCCCATCCTATTAGTTCAAGGTCTTGGAGGTCAATTAATTAATTGGCCAGATCATGTTATCAATTTTTTAATTGAAAATAATTTTAGACCAATTGTTTTTGATAATAGAGATACAGGATTGTCATCAAGAATAAGTAGCAATTTATTCACTGATGAAAATAGATCTAAGACAATAACTAATACATATATTAGATATTTTTTTAGACTACCAATAAATGCGCCATATTCACTAGATGATATGGCTGAAGATTCGATACTAATATTAGATCATCTTAGTATCAATAAAGCTCATTTATTAGGAATTTCTATGGGTGGAATGATTGCTCAGATTGTCGCAGCAAATTATTCAGATAGAATAAAAACATTCACCTTAATAGCTTCATCTGTCTCAACCCCAGGACCTTTAAATGGACCAAGTAAAGATGTTAGAAAGCTTTTAATGCAAAGATCAAATAACCCTAATGCAACAATTGATGAAAGAATTGCTAGAACAAAAAAAATATTTAAGTTAATTGGTCTTGAAAATTCAAATTTAGAGACAAAAGAATTTTATGATAAATCTGTTGAGTCTATAAATAGGGCAGGAACAGATGATTCTGGTTTTAGTAGGCAACTTATGGCTATATTGGCTTCAAAAAATAGAATTCAAAAAGTTAAGTCAATTGAAACCAAAACACTAATCATTCATGGTGCAGAAGACCCGCTAATCAAAGTTAATAATGCATATAAAGCAAATAAATTAATAAAAAATAGTAATTTATTAATTTATCCAAAGATGAGACACTTGATTGAAGAACCAGTCTTCAATTTATTTAAAGAAGAATTATTAATCCATTTACAAGAAGTCTAATGTTATCTAATCAGTTTAAATTTCAATACTCAGTTGGAGCAATAGCCAATGGTATTAAAAGTGATATGTTTACTTTCTTCTTATTGTTTTTTTACTCAAGAGTTATTGGTCTAGATCCACTATTAGCATCAATCGCTATTGGAGGAGCATTGGTAGTTGATTCAATAACAGACCCCTTAATGGGAGCTATTTCAGACAGAACAAATACTAAATTAGGTAGAAGACATCCATATATGCTTGTTTCTTTTATTCCTGTTGCAATATTTTACGTTCTTTTATTTACTCCTAAACCTGATTGGGATATCTCACAAAATCAATTATTTTGGTGGATGTTTGTCTGTACTAGTTTAACAAGAATAGGGATGACGCTTTTTGAAGTTCCTCATAGGTCATTTGGCGCAGAAATTACAAAAGATTATTTAGAAAGAACTAAACTATTTTCTTGGAGGGAGATGTTTGCATGGGTAGCAGGAATTTCTAATGCATTCCTTGCATATAATATTTTTTTTAGATCGACACCTGAATATCCTTTTGGTCAATTAAATCCTGAGGCTTATTTTCCTCTTGCACTGACAGGCGCAATATTTATGGTTATATCTTTGCTTTATTCATCAGTAAGTACAACTGATAAAATTCAATTTTTATCAAAATGGACCGAAGCAGTTTCTCTCAAACAAATAATAAAAGAATTAAAAATTGCGATATCAAACAAATCTTTTATTTTATTTTTTTTAGGAAGTCTTACTCTGTCAATTTCATGGGGATTATTAAATAGCTTAACCTTATTTATTAATACAGATTTTTGGGGCCTGAAAGGAACTCAAATTGGAATTTTCTTATATGTATACTTTGGTGCTGCTTTTTTAGCATTTTATATAACTCCAAAGTTTGTAGATAAAATCGGCAAAAGAAATTTTGTCTTATTATGTGTTCTAGGTGTTGCTTTATCAGCACCAATTGCATTTATTTCATATAACTTGGGATTTACTCCGGAGAAAGGTACAACTTCTTTAGTTTTATTTCTCTGCATACCATTAATTTTTATATCAACTTTAAGTATTGCTGGAAATATGGCAAGAGATGCCATGATAGGTGATATAGCTGATGAGGTAGACCTTCAAAGTGGGAAGAGACAGGAAGGAGTTTTATATTCAGCTGTTTCTTTTGTTCAAAAAGTTAATACCGCTTTAGGTTCTTTAACCGGTGGATTAACATTATGGGTTCTTAATATTACTGCAGAAACACCATCATATGATCAAGCATATGCATTATTTTTTGTTCAAGGAGTAGTTGGGCCTATATTGCTTATAATTCCTATTTTATTCTTTTATTTTTATTCTCTAGATAAGAAAAGGCACATGGAGATTCTTCAGCAACTCGAAAAAAGATCTTAATAACTAAAGAAGGGTTTCAATAGTTTTTGATATTCTTTTCCAGAGAGTTTTCTCTGCAGCAGTCGGTTTGGATGAAATATTATTCATAAAATGAATTATCAAATCATCAACAGAATTAAGCCTATCAGCTACTTTATTAAATTTATTTGTAAGCATTTCCATTTGAATAGATTGTCTTAATTGAGCATCTTTTTTTAAAGAATCAATACCCGCAAGAGCCTCTAACTTTACACAAGCATAAACTAATGCTTCGGTATTAGATTTGTTTAATGCTTTATCATTTAATTTATTTTTTATGGAGGAGGGAGTTTCATTTTTATCTAATTCATTTTTTATAAAGGCATCAAGAAGATTTGAATATGCATTAATTGTAATTTTTTTCTTTTCTAATTCTTGTTCCTTTCTTTTGTTATTTATTTGTTTTTGAATTGAATGATATTCTTTCGTTTTAGATATATTTTTTAAATCATTTAAGCTTTTTGCAATTTCATTGACAGAAATTTCACTACTATCAAGTTGAGATAAAAGTTCGTTTGCTTTTGATAACTCATCATCTATAACTTCTTTTTTTGCATTAAAGAATCTGTCAGCTGATTTATTAAATTTATCCCATAATTTATTATCTGCTTTTCTTCCAGCTGATCCTGTATTCTTCCATTCTTTTTTTAAATCATTAAATTTTTTAATACATATGTCATTATCTTCATCAGAAATAGCATTAACCTTTTCTATCAACGCCTCTTTAGCTTTAATAACTATTTGTTCTTGTTTTTTTATAGCATCGTTAATAGGTTTCTTAGCTTCAAAATATGCATTTCTTAATTTATTGAGATCTTTGTCCAAAACTGGTGCAAACTTTTGCCAATCATCAAAAGATTGTCTTAAGAACTGTATTAAATCTTTGGGTTTCGGCCAGTTAGATGAATTATCTTGAACGTATTTATTAATACTATTAATTATTTCTATTCTTTGTGTGGCGTTATTTATCTTGATTTGTTTAAGTTCATCAAAGTATTCACTACATGGTTCCCATGCTTTGTTAGTAAGTTCATTGAATTTATTCCATTGTTCTTTTGATGCTGGTCTGCTCGATAAATCAAGAAGCTGCCATTTGGTTTGAATTTCATGAATTAAGTGAGCTTGTTTCTTTGGGCTCTCAAGTGAATTTTTTACAATTTTAGTTATTTCTTTAATTAATTCTTCTCTTTTCGGATTAGTGGCAAAAGATGACATGTCATCAAAATATCTAGATTGTCCAATTGCAAAATTTAGTTTATGTCTAAGCTTGTTAGGAACTTTTTCCAGCTCTTTAGATTTAGAGATAACTTCTCTTACTTTTTTTTGAGCAATTTTAATTGAGCCTTTTGAAAATAAAGCTTCTACCTCATCTAACTGTTTAAATAAATCTTGACTTGTTTTCACATTAATCTCTTTTGAAGTTTATAATTATAGCAAATGAAAAAACGAATTCTAACAGGTATTACGACAACTGGTACTCCTCATATTGGAAATTATTTAGGAGCCATTAAACCAGCCCTTAAGCTAGCTGAAGATTTTGATGAATCTTTTTATTTTTTAGCTGATTATCATGCAATTATTAAAAATTCGAATAAGTCTGAGGTAAGCGAGTCAGTTAAAAATGTTGCATTAGCATGGTTGTCATCAGGATTAGATCCTAATAAATCTTTTTTTTATAGACAGTCTGATGTGCCTGAAATATTAGAACTAAGCTGGATTCTTAACTGTGTAACTGCAAAGGGCTTAATGAATCGATCACATGCGTACAAAGCTGCAACTACTGTAAATAAGGAAGATGAAGATAAAGGTATAACTATGGGCTTATTTTCATATCCTGTTCTAATGGCAGCTGACATACTAATGTTTAATGCTACACACGTACCCGTTGGCGCTGATCAGATACAACATATTGAAATGACAAGAGATATTGCTGGAAGATTTAATCATCTTTATAAAAAGACGTTTGTTTTACCCGAAGCTTTAATCCAATCTAAAGATGAAACAGTACCAGGTTTAGATGGACAAAAAATGTCAAAATCATATGGAAATATAATTCCTTTATTAAGTTCAGAAAAACAATTAAAAAAATCGGTAGCAAAAATTGTAACTAATTCACTTGAACCCGGTGAACCTAAAGATTCTTCAAATTGTACTGTTTTTTCTCTTTATAAACATTTTGCGACACAACAAATGGTTGAGGAGTTCCAAGAAGATTACAAAAAGGGTATAAGTTGGGGAGATGCAAAAAATAAACTATTTGATTGCATTAATCTTGAAATGATACCAATAAGAGAAAAATATAACGAATTATATAGTGACAATGATTTTATCAATGATTTATTGAGTGATGGTTCAAAGAAAGTTCGCGTAATTGCACAAGAAATGATTTCATCAATTAGAAGCTCTATAGGAATCAATAAAATATCTTAATGAAAAACCTTGGTTCAGCCTGGCTTAAATTTGGCTTATTTACAGTTGGTTTAGGTCAATCATTTGTTTTTGTTATTGTTCCCCCGTTAGCTAGAGAATTAGGTCTTAGCGAAGTTCAAACATCTGCAATATTTGCCTTTTCAGCAATAGGCTGGGCTTTAACAAGTGCTGCATGGGGCAGAGCAAGTGATAAATATGGCAGAAGAAATATTGCTGTATTAGGGTTAATTGGATATTCAGCTTCACTTGTTGCAATGATCACTCCCTTATTTCTAGTTGAAAAAAATCTTTTAGATTTGGCTTTTCTATTTCCTTTGCTTGTATTTGGAAGAATGTTAAATGGCTTATTGGGCTCTGCAACAAGACCTGCAGCTTTTGCTTATGTTGCTGATACTTCTTCTGAAGATAAACGAACTGTTAAATTCGCTAGACTTGAATCAAGTTTTTTAATTGGAACAGTTGCAGGACCATTAATAGGTGGATTTTTAATATTAATTTCTAAAGAGACACCTTTTTATGTATTTAGTTTATTGGGCTTGGTAGCATCCATCGGTATATTTAAAAATATAGAAAATACATCCTCTTTATCTAAGAAAAACTCTGATAAGTCATCCAAAGTTTCATGGAGATCACATAGTGTTTGGCCTTTTTTATTTTTAGCTTCGATATCAAGTCTTTGCTTAGCCTCATTGATACAAACTATAGGTTTTTATATATTTGATACTTTTCCATCAATCGAAGACCTACCAGTAGTTATAAGTATGACTTTTGCTCTTCTTTCTATATCAACTATAGTAAGTCAATATCTTTTTACCGATGCTTACCCTTTAAGTAATACTAAACTACTAATATACGGTACTTTATTGCTTAGTTTTTCATATTGTATGATGGCTTTTTATCCTAAAATATCCGTCTATTATCTTGCTATTATTGTTAATGGTATTGGTGGTGGGCTATTAAGACCTGCAATATCTTCATCTTTATCATTGGCACAATCACCAGAGCACCAAGGATCAGTTGCTGGTTATTTAGGTTCTGTATACCCCATAGGCCATATATTAACTCCAATAGTTGCTATGCCTATATATGCAATCAATCCCTCATTCTTGTATTATTTTTCATCAATACTGTGTCTTCTTTGTTTTATATTTATAATAATTAATCCGGTATTTAGTAAAAAATAAATAACTATGAATAAAACCTTGTTAATAATTAATCTTGGAACACCTGATACTCCTTCATATTGGAGTGTCTTTAAGTATTTAAGACAGTTTTTATCTGATGAGAAGGTTATTGATATAAATCCTATATTAAGATTTTTTTTAGTTAATTTTATTATTTGTCCATTTAGATCTTTTAGTTCATCAAAGATATATAAAAAAGTTTGGCATTCGGAATACGGTTCACCTTTATTACATAACACTAAAGAGCTTTCAAAGGTTTTGTCTAAGAAATTACCTGATATTAATGTCAGGTATGCTATGAGATACCAATCTCCTTGGCTAATAAGTGGGTAATACCTAAAATTACTTTTATTAATCAATTCTATGACAATCCTTTTTTTATTGATGCGTGGATAGATAAAGCTAAAGAATTTGATATAAATTCCTATGATAAAGTCATCTTTAGTTATCATGGTGTACCCAATAGTCACGTAGATAAAGTTTATACCGATAGCTTATGTGCTGATAATGATTGTGAAATTGGTATAACCAATAAAAATAAGTTTTGTTATAAAGCAACTGTTTATGAAACAACCAAACTTATTGCAAATAAGTTAAATTTAGACGAATCAAATTATGAGGTTACATTTCAATCAAGGCTCACTAATAAATGGCTAGACCCCTTTACTGACAAGGTTTTAGAGGATCTGCCAAAAAATAATCATAAAAAAGTTTTAGTTTTTTCACCTGCTTTTACTGCTGATTGTTTAGAAACTATTATAGAAATAGGTGATGAATATCAAGAGTTATTTGCAGAGGCTGGCGGTGAAATACTTGACTATGTTCCGTCCCTTAACTATTCAGATAAATGGGCTGATGCCATAATTGATGTAACTAATTTGAGGGAATAATAATGTTTAAAGATGACTTACTTAAAAATAAAAGAATACTTGTAACAGGCGGCGGAACAGGTTTAGGTAAAGAGATGGCATCACATTATGCTCAACATGGTGCAGATTTATATATTTGTGGTAGAAGAGAAAATGTACTTAAAGAAACAGCTACTGAAATTGAAGAAAAATATAACGTAAATGTTAAATATGAAACCTTAGATATAAGAGCATCCAATGATGTAGAGGATTATATAGATAGAATTTTTCAAGATGCTCCTCTTGATGGTCTTGTTAATAATGCAGCAGGTAACTTTATTTCACCAACCAAAGATTTATCTCACAAAGGCTTTGATGCAATTGCAAACATAGTTTTTCACGGTACTTTTTATATAACACACTCAGTTGGAAAAAGATGGATTGATTTAAAACATAAAGGATCAATTATTTCTATCTTAACCACCTGGGTGTGGACTGGCTCACCTTACGTTGTTCCTTCAGCAATGTCTAAATCTGGTTTGAATGCTATGACACAATCACTTGCAGCAGAGTGGGGAAAATATGGGATTAAAGTAAATGCTATTGCTCCAGGACCATTTCCTACTAAAGGAGCATGGGAAAGACTAAATCCAGGAGGTAATAACGATTCTGAGTTTATGGGTAGTGTTCCAGTTGGCAGGCTTGGAGAAATGTCTGAGCTTCAAAATCTAGCCACTTTTTTAATGGCTGATGGATGTGATTATTTAACCGGTCAGACAATCGCAATAGATGGAGCACAATATTTAACCGGTGGTGGTACTTTTTCAAATCTTGATAAAGTTAGTGAAGATGATTGGGAACAGCTTAGAGCTATGATAAGGTCATCTAATGATAAAGATAAAGCTAATAGAAGCTAGGGGGAATGATGGAAAATAATATACATGAAATGCAAAGAGTTCTAGATGCTCAAAAGAAACATTTTATTAATGAAGGTGTTCCTTCAATAGAATTAAGGATAGACAGATTAAACAGATTAAAGAACCTAATCATGGATAATAGATATGATTTTGTTGATGCATTAAATGAAGATTATGGAAATAGATCAAAAAACACATCAATAATGACAGATGCTTATAGTGTTATTCCTGATATTAATAATGCAATTAAAAATATTAAGAAGTGGACTAAAACAGAAAAACGTTCTTCAAATTTTCCATTTGGTTTATTTGGAGCTAAATCATATGTTAAGTATGAACCATTAGGAACTGTCGGAATGATATCTCCTTGGAACTTCCCAGTGAATTTATCATTTGGACCATTGGCTGCAATTTTTGCTGCTGGCAACCAAGTTATGCATAAGCCAAGTGAATTAACACCAATTACAGCATCACTAATAAAAGATTTATGTGACAAAGCATATGATGAAAATGAGTTTGCTACATTTCTAGGTGGTCCTGAGGTTGGTGAAGCTTTTACTAAACTTCATTTTGACCATCTTTTATATACTGGCTCAGGAAATATTGGTAAACATGTAATGCAATCTGCTTCACAGAACCTTGTACCTGTAACATTGGAGCTTGGTGGTAAATCTCCAGTAGTGATTGGAAATTCTGCTGATATGAAAGCTTCAGCTAAAAGAATTATGTTTGGTAAAACACTTAATGCTGGACAAATATGTCTCGCACCTGATTATGTTATTGTTCATAAAGAAAAGAAGGATGAATTTATATCTGAGGTCGAAAATGCTGTTAAAGATTTTTATCCAACCATAAAAGATAATGATGATTATTCTTCAATTATTAATCAAAGACATTACGATAGAATTAATTCGTTGGTTGAAGATGCAAAAGAAAAGGGCGCTGATGTAAAACAGATTAATCCTGCAAATGAAGATTTTTCTCAACAACAACACTATAAAATCCCTCCAACGATAGTTACCAATACATCTGATGACATGAAGATCATGAATGAAGAGATTTTTGGTCCTGTTTTACCAGTTTTAGAATACGAGGATCTAAATGAAGCTATTTCAACAATTAATTCTAAAGATAGGCCATTAGGTTTGTATTATTTTGGAACTGATAAAAATGAAGAAGATTTAATCATGAATAATACCTCTTCAGGCGGTGTGACTATCAATAATGTTGTAGGCCACATTCAACAAAAAGATTTACCTTTTGGAGGTGTTGGGCCTTCCGGAATGGGCAGATATCAATCTTTTGATGGTTTTAAAAATTTTTCAAATCCAAGAGCTTTTTATAAAGATGTTGGCTTTAAATTTGATAAGCTTTTTGATGATATCAGACCTCCTTATACTAAAAGCATAGAAAACTTATTAAAAAGATTATTAAAATAATATCTCCGTGTTTAAACTTCCTCTTAAATTAGCTTTTAAGTACTTTAAATCTAATAAAGGAGGAGTTTTTTCATTTACTTCATTTTTAGCGATATCAGGCCTTTCTATAGGTGTTGCAAGCCTTGTGATAGTCATGTCTGTAATGAATGGTTTTGAAAAAGAACTTCAAAACAGAATTTTAGGCGTAGTACCACATGCTGTAATTTTTTCTGATGAACCTTTAGATGACTTTAAAAATTTAATAGATCAAATAAAAGAAGAAAATGATGTAATTGAGGCTGTACCATATATTGCATTTCAAGCTTTAATTACTGCAAATTCAACAAGCAAAGGGGTTTCTGTAAATGGTATAGATTTCAAATCAGAAAAAGAAATATCAATTCTCCCTGAGTACATGATTTATGGATCTTTAAATAATTTAGATAAAGAAAATTCAATTGTCATAGGCTCATGGCTCGCATCTTATTTAAATGTATTCGTTGGCGATACAATTTCAATAACGACCTCTGATATAAAAACATCTATTATTGGGTCTTATCCAAAATCCATAAATTTAGAAGTCGTTGGAATTTTTGAACTTAGAGCTGAAATTGACCAATCATTAGTTTTAATCTCTCATGAACTTGGTCAAAAATTAAAATCATTAAATGATAAAACTCAATCAATACGAATCAAAACATCTGATTTATTTCAAGCTGATATGATTGCTTATAATGCTATTCCTGATAACTCTGGTTTAAGAGTATCTTCTTGGAAAGAAACTCACGGCACACTTTTTGAAGCTATACAATTTGAAAAATTATTGATTGGTCTTATGCTTTTCTTGATTGTCGCTGTTGCTTCTATTCTTGTGTTATCAACTATTGTAATGACAGTTAAATCCAAGGAAAGAGAAGTTGGTATTTTAAAAACGATTGGTGCTAATAATAATCAACTTGTAATGATTTTCTTTTTTCAGGGGTTAATGGTTAGTCTAATAGGCTTATCTTTTGGTCTTATATTAGGGCTAATAATTACACTAAACTTAAATAGTTTTATAGAGTTGCTAGAAAATATTATGCAAAGAAACCTTTTGGATGCATATTTTATAAACTATTTCCCATATTTTATTGATTATAAGCAGATTGCCTTTATATGCTTTTTATCATTTCTATTTAGTATTATTTCATCATTAATTCCAGCATTGAGAGTTACAAAATTAAATCCTATTGAGATACTTAGACATGAATAGTATTGAATGTAAAAACCTATCTAAGTCTTTTCATGTAGGAGATAACAAGATTGATGTTCTTAATAATGTAAATTTATCTATTAATGAGGCTGATTTAGTTGCTATATCAGGTGAATCTGGAGCCGGTAAATCAACTTTATTACATATATTAGCTTCTCTTGATAAACCATCGGATGGTGAGATTTTCTATGATGGTCATAGTATTAATACTTTTAATAATATAACGCTTAGTAAACATAGATTATTGAATTTTGGTTTTGTATATCAATTTCATCATTTATTAGAAGACTTAACTGTTCTAGAAAATGTACTAATACCCACACAGATTGCTAATAATTCAATTTATAGAAATGATGCTTTACAAATTATTGAAGAAGTTGGTTTGGCAAACAGGCTCAATCACTTACCTTGGAAATTATCAGGCGGTGAAAAACAAAGAGTTGCTATTGCTAGAGCGTTAATAAATAAACCAAAATTTATTTTTTTAGATGAACCCACTGGTAATCTTGATGAGAAAAACGCATCTATTATTCAAAAATTATTATTTGAAATATCAGAAACTTATAAGGTTGCTTTAATTACAGCTACACATGACAATAATTTTATTAAGAATTTTGATAAAATTTATAAATTAGAAAATAACAAATTAACTGAGGCTTAAATGACAGAATTTATAATTGCTGGTGGTCCATTTATGTGGCCTTTATTAGCATGTAGCATTCTAATAATAACTATATCTGTAGAAAGATTATGGTTTTTACAATTAAGACTAGTTTCACCAAACGGTTTAACAAATCAAATTGTTAATTTGCATAATAAAAACTTAATAAATAACAAACAAGCTGAAGAAATATCTGAATTATCTTCCCTAGGCTTTCTTTTGATGTCATGCATAAAATATAAAGATCTTCCTAGAGAAAATCTTGAATCAAAAATTGAAGAAAAAGCAATCGAAGTTAAATATCTGCTAGAAAGAAATTTAAATATGCTTGGTACCATTGCTACTATTAGTCCATTATTAGGTCTTCTTGGTACTGTTATAGGAATGATTGTGGCATTTACAGGTCTTAGTGAGACAACTGGCGCTAATCCAGATGCTTTAGCTTCAGGAATATCCCAGGCATTAATTACAACAGCTTTTGGTTTACTTATTGCTGTACCGGGCTTAGTGCTTCATAAATATTTTGAACAAAAAGTTAACTACCTTTTAATCACCTTACAAATTGAAGTTTCAAGATTTATTGATGTTATTAATAAATGAAGTTTTTAAATCAACAAAAATCATCATTCTCTATTGAGATAACGCCATTAATAGACATTGTTTTTTTGCTCGTTATATTCTTTGTTGTTACATCCAAAGTTGGTGACTCTCAATTCTTATCTTTAGATTTACCAAAAACTGAATCTTTTGAATATAACATTGTCGAATCTACTAATAACGAGATCTCCATTCTTGCAGACGGTAGTGTTTATATTAATGGTAAGGCGCTAAATATAAGTAATATCAAAGAAATAGAACAGGTTATTTTTGAGCTAGACAATACTGATAACTCAATTATTTTAAGTGCCGAAGCTTCATCACTTCATATATGGATTGTAGGTATAATGGACATCTTAAATAAATATGGATTTAATGAAGTTCAGATAAGAACTATAGAAAAATGAAATCAGGCAGTTTAAGGCGAATATTAAGCTATACCTACCGATACAAATGGTCATTTGTAATAAGTGTCGTAGGTTTTATTACATTTGCAGCTGCTGATATTGCCGCTGTTGAATGGATTAGAAGAATTATTAGTTACATAGATTCTGAAGAAAAAAATTTAAATACTTTGCTAGCTATGTCTCTTATATTTATAGCTATCGGTAGGGGAGTTGGTTTTTTTGTTGGCAATTATTTTATGTCTCGTGTTGGATTTGGTATCGTTCATGATCTTAGAGCTGAGTTATTTCAAAAACTTCATGATTTACCCAAATCATACTTTGATGCTAATCAATCCGGCCAGTTAATAAATAGAATCACATTTACAACTACTCAAGTGTCAGGTGCGGCCTCAAATGCTGTTAAAACTCTTGTTAGAGAAGGATTTTTATTAGTTGGATTGTTTATATATTTATTAATACTTAATTTTAAGTTGACTCTTTTATTAATTGCTACAGCACCACTTATTGCATTAATAGTTTATGTTGCTGGAAAAAGATTGAAAAAACTTGCAACAAAAATTCAAACAGCAATGGGTGATGTGACCCATATTGCTTCTGAAGCTGTTGATGGACATGTTGAAATAAAAAGTTTTAATGCTGAAGAATATGAAAACAATAGATTTTTTATTGCTAATACTTCAAATAAAAATCAAAATTTAAAACTTGAAGCTACTGGAAACCTTGCTACGCCAATTATTCAGATACTTGTTTCAATATCACTATCACTAGTTGCTTTTTTTGCTTTAGGCTCTCAATTAGGCATATCTCTTGATGCAGAAACCTTTGTAGCCTTTTTTACTGCTGCAGGTCTAATGGCTAAACCAATTAGACAGCTCTCTAATGTAAATATCATAATTCAAAAAGGCTTGGCTGCTGCTAATGAAATTTTTGATCAATTAGATCAAGAAAATGAGGATAATACAGGTGAAAATACTAATACTATAGAAGGTAATATTGAATTTAAAGATGTTTCCTTTTCATATAATACCGGTGGTTTAATTATAAATAATGTTTCATTTAAAATTGCTAAAAATGAAACGGTCGCAATAGTTGGAAAATCTGGTTCTGGTAAGTCTACAATAGCAAATCTAATACCACGTTTTTATAATCATACATCTGGTGATATAAAAATAGATGGAATATCCGTTAATGATTATTCTCTTAAACACTTAAGATCATCAATTTCTATCGTAAATCAATCCCCATCATTATTTAATGACACTATTGCAAAAAATATTGCCTATGGTGATGATGAAATTGATGCTAGTAGACTCAAGGAATGTGCTGAACAAGCTGGATGTATGGATTTTATTGAGGGCTTACCTGAGGGTTTTGAGTCTGAAATTGGTGATGATGGTGTGCTTTTATCTGGCGGGCAAAGACAAAGACTTGCAATTGCAAGAGCATTCTATAAAGACTCGCCAATAATTATTCTTGATGAGGCAACTTCTGCATTAGATACTGAATCAGAATTGATTGTCCAAGAAGCTTTAGAAAAATTAATAACTAATAGAACTACTATTGTCATAGCACATAGACTTTCTACAATTGAAAATGCTTCTAGAATTATTGTATTAGATAATGGCGTCATTTCTGAAACAGGGACACATAAAGAACTATTAGATAATGATGGAATATACCAGTCACTTTATAAGAATAAGTTTGAAGACTCTCCAAAAGATAAAATTAAACCTGAACAATCTACACAAATCTTTGTACCTGAATTTGATGACGAGGAAAATTCAAGTTTTGTAGTAGATAGCTGGTATAAAAAGAGTTTATGGTTATATCTTCTTGCGCCATTTTCTTTTATTTTTACTTATTTAACTAACAGAAGAAGAAGAAAATTTCTTAAAAATAAAACTTTAACCTATAAGCCAGATGTCCCTGTTATTGTTGTAGGAAACCTAACCATAGGAGGAACTGGAAAAACCCCCTTAGTTGCATATATTGCAAATGAATTAAAAAAATTAGGTTACAGACCAGGATTAGTTAGTAGAGGGTATGGAGGAAAATTTAGAGAAACTTTAGAGGTAAAAGAGGATACTCCTGTTAAAAATACCGGTGATGAGGCACAAATTCTTGCTAAATTAAATCTCCCTTTTTATATCGATAAAAATAGAGTAAGAGCTGTAAAAACTCTAGTAGAAAATCATGATTGTAATGTGATTATTTCTGATGATGGTTTGCAACACTACAATATGAAAAGAGATATAGAAATAGTTGTTATTGATGGTAAAAGAAGATTCGGTAATAACTTAACTTTCCCTGCAGGACCTCTAAGAGAATCTAAGAAAAGATTAAATACAGTTGATTTCATTGTAAACAATAGTGGTCCAACTCAAAATGATGAGTATTTAATGAATATAAGCCCATCTAAGTTTGTGCATTTGAAATCTGGAAAATCATATCCCATTAAGGAATGGCCAATGCACAAGCAAGTCCATGCTGTAGCTGGATTGGGTAATCCTGGTAGATTTTTTGATTTATTGGCCAGACTGGGCTTTGATATAACAAGAAATCCATATCCTGACCATCATAATTTTTCTGAAGAAGAGGTTCATTTCCTTGATCACTTACCAATTATCATGACCGAAAAAGATGCTTCGAAATGTCGTGATTTTGATAATAATAAGATTTGGTACCTAACAATTGAGGCTGATGTTTCAGATAAGTTTATTCAAGAAATTGATAATAAATTAAAAAGCTTAAGCTCATAATGAATAAGAAATTTATAATTCTTATTCCTTCAAGAATTGGATCAACTAGACTTAAAAATAAACCCTTAGCTAAAATTGGATCAATGTCTCTTATCCAAAGAGTCTATATGAATGCCATTAATCTTTCTGAAAATACCTACATAGCTACAGATTCAAAAGAAATTCAATCTCATGCTCTTTCTTTTACAACTAATATTGTTATGACCAGCCCAGATCATATATCTGGAACTGACAGAATATGTGAAGCAGCAGGGTATTTAGATATAAATGATGAAGATTTAGTTATTAATCTTCAAGGTGATGAGCCATTTATGCCATTAGATCTTATAACTAACATAATTAATGATTTTTATACTAATGACTGTGACGTGATATCAGCATGTAATCCTCTTGATAAAGATAATGATATTGATAATCCTAATTGTGTAAAAGCTATATTAAATGAAAATAACTATGCTATTACTTTTCAAAGGAAACTAGTTAATCATGAAAATAAAAAAATTATGAGACATATAGGACTTTATGCTTATAGTTATAAAGTTCTTAAAGAATTAGTAAGCTTAAAGCCTTCAAAAAATGAAATAGATCATAAACTTGAACAACTTAGATTTTTAGATAATGGTTATTCAATTTTTCTAACTGAATATAAAAATAATATACCTCCTGGAATAGATACTGAAGATGATCTAATTATTGCTAATAAATTTTTAGAATCATTATGAAAATAGAAGAAAATGCACTCATAAAAAACTCTCTTGGAATTAATTCAAGATGTAAGTTACTAGTAACAATAGAATCTTTAGAAGATTTACCAAAGCTAAAATCGTATATAAATGGTTCTAAAGACTACTACATAGTAGGTGAGGGAACTAATATTGTTATGCCTAACTACTTTGATGGCATTATCATCAAGGCTAATTTTAATCATATTATCGAAGATACAGAAAATAATATTTTGAAAGTTGGTGCCGCTTTTAATTGGAATAATTTAGTTAAGCATTGTGTGTCAAACGGTATTTATGGTTTTGAAAATCTTATAGATATACCTGGTAGTGTTGGCGCGTCTCCAATTCAAAATATAGGAGCTTATGGAAGTGAGGTTTCAGAAGTTATAGATTCTATAGATTGTTTTTGTTTAGAAACATTCCAATTTAAGACTTTATCAAATTCTGATTGTAAATTTACCTATAGAGATTCAGCACTTAAGGACTCAAAATTTTTAATCCATAACATAAATTTCAAAATTAATCGTAATTCTTCTATTTTCTTAAATTATGAAACAATAAATAAATACATAGGTGAACATTCATTATCATCTGATGAACTATCTTTAAAAGATGTATCAGAAATAATTTCTACTATTAGATCTAGAGCATTGCCAGATCCAAATAAAATTAATAATGCTGGTAGTTTTTTTAAAAATCCTATCGTTGCAATTGAATCTATAAATTTTTCATCTTATTCAAATGATAAATTAATATTATGGGAGCAAGATAATAAATTAGTAAAAGTTGGAGCAGCTAGGCTAATAGAACTAATTAAAGATAATATATCAAAGCATCCAAATGTTTCTTTATACGATAAACATTGTCTTGTCTTAATTTCCAATGGAAAAGCAACTCAACAAGAAATTCTTGATTATGCTTCTGAGATTAAAGATTTAGTATCTTCAACATTTAATATTGATTTAGAAATAGAACCAAATATAGTTTACTAATATGTTTATATGGTCATCTATAGCACATCTTATAGCTCTTACTAGTCCAGGTCCTGATACAGCTGTAACCATAAGGCAAGTTACGTTGCATGGAAGAAATGCTGGAATTTATTCAGCTATTGGAATTGGAGTAGGTATATATGCACATTGTCTACTTGCTATTAATGGCATCTCATTAATAGTCTTATCAAATGAATTATATAAATTAATAATTAGCATTGTTGGCGGTTCTTACTTATTTTATTTAGGGGTATCTATGATGATGTCTTCAAATATTTTAAAAGAACAGAATGATGAAAAAACATCAAATTATGGAAGTTTTTTTTTAGGATTGATAACAAATATTTTCAATGTTAAAGCTTTTATCTTTTTTGTTTCTTTATTTACTATTTTATTGGATTCAATAGACGGTATTTACTTCTATATTTACCCTATATATTTTTCAATCACATCAGCACTATGGTTTATTTTATTATCTTATCTATTAACTTCTTCTAATAAATATAATATTCACGATAATAAACTTATTAATAGACTGCTCTCTATATTATTATGTTTTATAGGTTTGTTTGTTTTTACACGATCTCTTTATGAATATTTCTAAAATAGCAAATAATATAAAAGAATCTAATAAGTCAGAATTTCCTCCTGTCCACCTTTGGAATCCAGAAATATGCGAAGGTCAAGAAATATCTATAAATAGAGAAGGGGA